>JAZNWH010000119.1:0-5366 GCA_045593265.1 Clostridia bacterium
GTTTATTGCAATAGATGATGGCGTTGATACATACTTAAATGGTTATCAACAAATTGCAACCTTTAAAAATATGTATAATGCAATGTATCCAAGAGATATATCCGAAAAGACAAGGTCGGCATACAAAACCAAATCGGAATCAGGTTGGTTCCTTGGCAGTAAAGCACCATACGGATACCAAAAGGACCCGAAGGACAAGCATCATCTTATAATCGATGAAGAGGTTGCTCATATCGTAAGACATATCTTTGATTTATCAAAGCAAGGCTATGGGAAAAGGAAAATAACAAAAATACTTCACGAAGAAAAAATCCTTACTCCTGCCGCCTATGCAAAAGCTCAGGGAATGAATCATTACTTTGCTATGACCGCACATGATGATGAATGTTATTGGTGTGATGATACTGTGGGAGATATGCTTATAAACGAGGTTTACATAGGCAATATGGTAAACCACAGAAAAGAAAAGCCTTTTAAGTCAAAGAAGTTCAGGGATGTCCCAAAGGATGAATGGATTGTCGTAGAAAACACCCATGAGCCAATAATTGATAAACAGACCTTTGATGAAGTACAAAAACTGCTTGAAAGTCGCTCAAGAGAAACCAAAACAGGTGAAACACAAATATTTGCAAAGATAATAAAATGTATGGATTGCAAAAAAGCCTTGGTGTTCTCCAACGCAACCAAGTCTTATGTATGCAACACATACAACCTAAAGGGCAAGAAATACTGCCCATCCCATTACATAAGGTATGACGAGTTGTATGGTGTAGTCCTTGCAGACATCTACACAAAGACAGTGCTCTTAGAAACCGACAAAGATGCCCTATACAAAGCGGCACTTAAATGCAATGAGCAAAAGATTATGGCAGAAACCAGAGATAATCAGCGAAAGCTTACAAAAGCAAATAAGCGAATTGATGAGCTTGAACTTCTGATTAAAAAGACCTATGAAAATTCAGTCTTAGGAAATCTATCAAGCGAGAGAATGGCATCTCTTCTTGCAAGATATGAAGAAGAACAGGTAGAATTAAAAGCCGAGGCATCAAGAATTGAAAGCGAGCTTAATGAATACCACAAGTCAAAAGATAATGCCATAGACTTTGTAAATCTGATTGAAAAGTATATTGGGATTAAAGAACTCACATACGAGATTCTACATGAGCTTATCGACATAATTGAGGTCGGCGAAAAGTACGAATATCAAGGCGAAACTTATCAGGATATAAATATTTATTATAAGTTCGTTGGAGCGGTTGAGTTTAACAGCGAATTTAATATAGAAAAAGCAGGTTAACAGGGCACTCCCTTAAAAAGAATAACAGTCCTGTTATCCGCACCAGTTTGAGTGTTCGTAACGTAGATTACGGACACTCTTTCTTTTTCTGACACGTTATGAACACTCGCACCCTTTTCCTGGTGCTTACGAGATTTCTCCCATAAGCGTTTTCATTTATTATATCAGAAATATTTTTATTATTGCCAAAATCGTGTATATTGACACGATTTTTTTGAATTGGTATACTTGTGGCAGAGTTGATATACAGGAGGCATTGTTATGATATATAAAAATCAATATACAAAAGAAATTTCTTTTCCTTTGGGAGGAATAGGAACAGGAAGTCTGGGACTTGGCGGAGATGGCAGACTGATAGACTGGGAAATCTTTAACAGACCTTCCAAAGGCAGTAATAACGGTTACTCTCATTTTGCTATAAGAGCGATACAAGGCGATAAAATTACTGCTGCTGTTTTAAACGGAGACATTACAAAGGATTATTCAGGACAATATCTTAGACGAAGCTATGCAGGTTACGGACATGGTGCCTCCAATCAAAAAATGTACGGATTTCCTCATTTCAAAGAAGTTGAATTTAATGGTGAATTTCCCATTGCATCTATAAATTTTAAAGACATTAAATTTCCTGCAGTTGTAAATATGACTGCATTTAATCCCTTTATACCTCATGATGCAAAAAATTCAAGTATTCCTGCGGCTTTTTTTGAAATTGAAGTTGAAAATACAACAAACGAAAATGTAAAATATCAGATTGCATTATCTGTGGCTAATCCTTACGAAAAATCAATAAACAAAGCACAAACAAAGAACGATCTTAAAATCCTGACACTTTCTAATTACGGAGCAGAGAAAGATGACATTGAATACGGAGAATTAACCATCGCAACTGATTGCGATACAACATATACACAAACTTACTGGTACCGAGGAGAATGGCAGGATGGTATCGTATCTTTCTGGAATTCTTTTTCAAGTGAGAAAAACTTAAAAGAAAGAATATATGATACTGACGGACATTTCGACACAGGTACATTAATTTCTGAGATAAACCTGTGCCCAAATGAAACAAGGAAAGTCAGATTTATATTATCATGGAACGTTCCCAACAACTATAATTACTGGAATGAGTATAAGAACGATGACGGGACCCATAAAACTTGGAAAAATTACTATGCTACAGTTTTTGAAAATTCAGTACAAACAGCGATATATTCACTCAAAAATTGGGACAGTTTATACAATCGCACATTAAAGTTTAAAAACACTTTACATCACTCAAGCTTTCCGAAAGAAGTGATAGATGCAGCATCTTCCAACCTTTCAGTATTAAAATCACCTACTGTTCTTAGACTTGAAGATGGTTCATTGTATGGTTGGGAAGGTGTAAATGAATTAACAGGTTCGTGCGAGGGCACTTGTCAGCATGTATGGAACTATGCATATGCTTTATGTTTCTTATTTCCTGAACTTGAACGTTCAATAAGAAACATGGAATTTAACTACAGTACAGATACAGACGGCAGAATGGGTTTCAGAATTAATTTACCATTAGGCAGAAAAATGACTGATTACAGAGCATGTGTAGATGGGCAGATGGGTGCAGTTATCAAATGTTACAGAGAATGGAAAATTTCAGGTGATAATGAATGGCTTAAAGCAAACTGGGAAAATATTAAAAAGGTATTGGAATATGCCTGGAGTAAAGATAACGAAGATGCGTGGGATTCAGACAAAGACGGTGTTCTTGAAGGAAGACAGCATCACACTTTAGATGTAGAGCTTTTCGGACCATCATCCTGGCTTGAGGGTATGTATCTTGCAGCTCTTAAAGCAGCCTGGGAAATGGGTAAGTTTTTAGGCGATAACCAAAAAGCTCAGGAATATTATGAGCTTTTTGAAAAAGGTTATAAGTGGACAAAGGAAAATTTGTTTAACGGTAAATATTTTATTCAGAAAATTGATGTTTCAGATAAAAAAATAACAGATAAATTCAATGCATCAGAAAAGTATTGGAACGATGAAGTAAATCAAATAAAATATCAGATATCCGAAGGCTCATCAATCGACCAGATTCTTGCTCAGTGGCATGCTGATATCATCGGTTTAGGAAATATTTACGAACAAACACAAGTTTCAACTGCGTTATCAGAGATGATGAAAAACAATTATAAATCATCAATGCGTGATTTTGCAAATCCATGGAGAATTTTTTCTGTTAACGACGAAGCAGGAACAGTTATATGCGATTACCCTGTTGGTGCGAAAAAACCCAAAATACCCATTTCTTACTGTGAAGAAACAATGACAGGCTTTGAGTATTCTTTTGCAGGACTTCTGTGTTCAAGAGGGAAAATCGACGATGGTTTGAAAGTTGTAAAAGCAATTCGCAATCGTTTTGACGGTGAAAAGAGAAATCCGTGGAATGAATTTGAATGTGGAAGCAATTATGCCCGTTCAATGGCTAGCTATGCACTTATTCCAATTCTTAGTGGTTTTGAATTTGATATACCTAATCAGCATATAGGCTTTAATCCATATATAACAGAAAATTTTACGAGTATATGGAGCGTCGCCCATGCTTGGGGTAATTTTGAAATCAACGATAATTCTGCAAAATTTAATATTTTTGAAGGTGAAATTAATCTAAAATCACTAAGCTTAAAATTCTGCAATAATATATTAAATTTAAAAATCGACGGAAATGATGTTGATTTTGAATTTAAAAATGGTATAATTTATTTTAAGGAAACAACTATATTTAATTGTGTGGAGATTATATATGAAAGACCTTAAAATAACAACGTCGCAAATTGCAAAAATTTGTAATGTTTCGCAAGGGACTGTTGACAGGGCTCTTAATAACAGACCTGATATTAAAAGTGAAACCAAAAGAAAAATACTTGAAGTTGCACGGCAATACGGTTACCGTGAATATATAAATACAAGTATAGAAAAATTCGTGGGACAAATAGGTATTATTGTTTTTAATCTTAATAATGAATATTTCTCTCAGCTTATAACAGAGATAGAATATGTTTTAAGAGAAGACGGTCTTAACACAGTTATAATGATGAGCCACTATGATAAGCAGTATGAGATAGAATGTATCCGTAACTTATATAATATGGGCGTAAAAGGCATAATTTTGTGTCCCGCAAATAATGGTCCTGAATTTGAAAACTATCTAAGACTTTTCGATATACCTATAGTTACAGTAGGAAATAAAATTAATTCGTTACCTTATGTAGGAATTGATGATTTTGCCGCAATGAAAGAGATGACAGAAAAAGTTTTAAATAATAATCCTGAAAATATTATATTCTTTTCCCCTGCTCTCAATTACAGCGATGCCTATGCTCAAAGATTAAGGTATGAAGGCTTTTTGAGTGCAATAGGAAATAAAAAGTATTCTGTGGTAACAGATATAGAGAGCATAAAAGAATCTTATGATGAAAAAACAATCATAATCTGTTCTAATGATTACTATGCACTTCAGGTATATTTTAAGACAAAAAATGTAAGAGTTGTTGGTTTTGATAATATTAAAGCTCTCGAAAAATATAAAATATCAGTAGATTCTGTAGGA
Organism: Clostridia bacterium; assembly: GCA_045593265.1. Classification (GTDB taxonomy): domain Bacteria; phylum Bacillota; class Clostridia; order RGIG6154; family RGIG6154; genus RGIG8497. The sequence goes on from JAZNWH010000119.1 coordinate 4,887, forward strand.
TATTCTATGTGCGAAATCGCAAGAAAAGCGTCAGACATCTTAAAAAACAATAAAAAAGACAACTCTATTATAAAACACACTATTGTAGAACATAAGGAGCTGTAAAAAATTTTTGATTTTTTACAGCTCCTTTTTTAGGGGATAGAAAAAATGTTTCAGAACGGACGAACTGAGCCCACAGGGGTACCCGAAGCTGTACAGCGTCAAAGAAAAAGCTGTTTTTGCTTCGTTTTGCTTATACAGCAAAACATACGCACTTTGCTTTGCTTTTCCTTCTTTCCGAAAAGTAAGAGTTACTTTTCGGGACTCCATAAAGTCGTGCGACTTTATGGAAAGAGGAGGAACAACATAGCGAAAGCGAGCATCTAACTTTGTGAGATGCTCCATAAAAGCGGGGTTTGTTCTGACGAACAGCGAGAGGCGAAATTCGTTCGAGTAAAAATGCTTGTTTAAATAGAAAAAATCGTTTAAAAACGATTT
>JAZNWH010000120.1:0-16768 GCA_045593265.1 Clostridia bacterium
TTGGACAAATATTTAGGTGTGATGTGAAGAAACTACGAGGTTAAGCAAAGTTTTGTTTAATGCTCTGTAGAACATTATATCAAAGTTTCGTTGTCAAGGTAAGACTGCATAGCAGTTCTACCTTGACAAGGTCAAATTGGAACATAGCTTTTTATTTTTAAAAAAAGTTTCATCCGCCATTGACAATTGTACAAAGAAAGCAGAATTAACTTGTTCTTATTCTTGACAAAAAAATTTTATAGTGATATAATTATTTTGTATAACGATGACTATTAATGAGTAGTCTTGTTTTAAGAAATTTTAGTGAGGAGTGTTACTATGAAAAAGACATTATTTACTGTGCTGATGTCTGTGGTAATAATTTTATCAATTTTTACAAATTCTTACGCATTTACCCCACAACAGAAGACTGATATAAGCACAGCGTTGAGTGCTGCCGGAGTTGGTACTGTACATAACGTTGAGGTTCCTGCAGACATAGAATTGAAGCGTTCTGTTGATACTGAATTTGTGGATGGTCCATATGCTTGCACATATTATGATGAGCCTATATTTGTTGACTATAAAGCTAAACTTGATATGGAAACAGTAAAGGATACATTCAAAACATACACAAATGCTATTGATACTTTGTTTGAAGTAAATTATCCTGAAAGTGTAGATTCACTTAAAGCAGAGTTTGCCGCTATGCCAGTCAGAGCAGAATTTACTGTTACTGTAACTGTGCCAAGTGGAATGGTAGTACCTGCAGAACTTCTTTCTACACCATATAAAGGTTTTAGTAATCAGGTTAAACATTTTTTCAACGAAACATCAAGAAGTATGAGTGGTAATGATGTTACTATTACTTTTGAAATCAAAGATCCAAATTCAACTAATGGTTATATAACTAAACAACAACTTGCAGATGGACTTGATGATTATTTATCTGATTTTACCTTAACATGTGAAGGCCTTAGTGTTGATGCAGTTGGTACATATGTTGTTGTTGGTGAAGTTGTTGGTTCAGTATATGTTGGTGGAACAAGTAAAACCAATGCCCCTTATCGTATAAACTTTGATGCTGAACAGATGACAGGCGCACATGACACCGAGGGAGGACTTTTACAGGGAACTCTTATTGTTCAGGGAAGAGAAATTGTAGATAATCGTCCCGGAAGTGTTTCGCCATTGAAACCCGGAATTATATTAGCTCACATTGGTGATGAGGTTAAAGAATATAAACCTGCTGAGAATGATTTGTTTGATATTGCTTCAATAACAGTTCCTGAAGTTGAAGGCAAATTGTTTGAAGGTTGGTACTACGATGCGTTATTTACAAATGCTGTAGGAGATTCAATAGAGGTAGCAGACGGGGAAACAGTACATATTTATGCTAAATTTGTGAATGCAAAAACACCTGATAAGTTCGAAACATCAGATGAACATTTTGCATATATCATCGGTTATCCTGATGGTACTGTAAGACCTGAAAATAATATCTCAAGAGAAGAAATTGCAACAATTTTCTATAGATTAATGACAGATGAATACAGAGATTCTATTGCTTCTCAGACCAACGATTTTGTTGACGTTGAAGCTGACAGATGGTCAAACAGAGCTATATCAACAATGGCAAATGGTGGTTATATTAAAGGATACAATGGTGAATTCAAACCTGAAGATGCAATCACAAGAGCTGAATTTGTAACCATTGCAGCAAGATTCCTTGAAACTGAAAATGAAGCAACTTCAAACTTTACTGATATCGAAAACCATTGGGCAAAAGAATACATTGATGCAACAAGTCAGGCACTTTGGATTAATGGTTACGAGGATGGAACGTTCAGACCTGATAATTATATAACAAGAGCTGAGGCAATGGCTATCTTTAACAGAATTCTTTGTCGTCGTGTTGATGAAGATGGTCTTGTTTCAGGAGTATTGCGTTTCCCTGATGTTGCTGATAACGCTTGGTATGTATATGAAGTACTTGAAGCAACTAATAGCCACAAGTGTGTAAGAGAAGATAGCGAAGTTTACGAAAACTGGACAGAACTTCTTCCTAACAGAGATTGGACTAAATATTAATCAACATAAGAAAATGACCTCTTCGGAGGTCATTTTTATATATTAATTATTATGATTGCAATTCCTGAAAGCCGAAATATTGTAATATTCCGCGATATATTGCATATGCAAACAAGTATTGGTTATCACGAAGTTTTTCTGCATCATCTGTATTTGTAATATAAGCAAGTTCAACTAAGATGGCAGGCATCGAGGTTCTTCGTAAAACGTAAAGCGTTCTGTTTACCCGGACACCGTTATCCCGTGTTCCTACAATATTTACGATGTTTTCTAAAACATTTTCAGCCAAAGAAAAAGCGGGACTTCCTTCACTGTAAACATAAACCTCTGAGCCATTAAGTGATGTGTTTTCCGATGCATTTGTATGGATGCTAATAAAGTAATCTGCATTCCAAGAGTTTGCCATATTAACTCTTTGGGCGAGACTTGTTCGGTTATTTGTACCTAAAATTGTATCAATATTTTCTCTTGATACCATAGATTCAAATCTATAGTCATTATTAAGTAACTGATTAAGGTATATTCCTACGTTATAAGTAACATCTTGTTCTAACAGTCCGTTTCCTTCGGCACCACCATTGATGCCCCCAGGGTTATGCCCCTGGTCAATGAAAATTTTTATTGGCATAAATCATCATCCTTTCTGTATATTATATTACTTTAAAATAAATTTTTGACTTTTTTTAAAAAAACTCTTTACAAAATCATTTTTTTGTGATACAATATTCCTTGTCAGTCAGCCGAGACACAAAATAGTACATATGCGGGAGTGGCTCAGTGGTAGAGCGTCACCTTGCCAAGGTGAACGTCGCGAGTTCGAATCTCGTCTTCCGCTCCATAAATCCCAGAAAGTTTCTTCTGGGATTTTTTTATTTTCTAAAAATCAGGTGTAATAATGAAATTCAAGAATAAAAAATTAAGTTACAAAATGTTGAATAGCTTTTTATTTACATTAAGCGTGCTGTTATTTTTAGTTTCTTATATGTTTGTAGAACCTGCGAATTACTGGGTTCTTTTTTCTGGTATAATTATCAATTCAATCATATTGATTTTAAGAATAATGCTTCAGCTGGTAAAAAGAAAGTCTGTTATTTTTGAAATAGCAGCTATAGCAATTTCAATCTATATGTTTTGTTTTAGAAATGTGTATCAAGCATATTGGATTGGTTTAATTGTTGCAGTTTTTTCTTATGTGAATCATACGAATTTGTTTATAAAACAAGGTTTTAATGAAACTTTTACTAAAATATGTGCGTGCACATACAGAAGATACGCAACAACGGATACAGAATTTGTTAATGTTTCAGAAATCAAGTCAGGAGACTTTTTGCAGCTGTTTTCAGGAGAAACAATTCCTTGTGATGGTGTGGTAAAAGCCGGTTCAGGTACTGTGAATGCAATGAACGTTACAGGAGACAGTAAAATTTTAAATATTAATAAGGGAGATAGAGTTTTTTCCGGATATATAGTGCTTAGTGGTAAACTGATAATTGAAACGACAGCACCTGTTTCTGACAGCAGCCTAAGCAGAACAATGAAGCTTCTTCTTGACATGTGTAAAGAAAGAACTCCCAAAGAGAAGAAATTATTTACTATGAGTATGCTGATATCAGTGATATTGTTTGTCATCTTATCTGCCGGAGTTATTGTTGTTGGATTGATAAATAAGAACTATGAGTTAATAAGATATGCAATCCCTATGTGTGCATTAGTATCTTTTGAAATTGTAGGATCTGATATTTTATCTGACGTTTACGAAGCAACAGCTGTAAATCTTGCATCTAAAGGAATTATTGTTAAAAATAAATTTTTTATAGAAAAAAACTTTAAGACGGAAAATATCGGTTTTTCTGTAAGAGGAGTTTTAAGTGGGAAGAAACCTTTAATTTCAAAGGTTGAAAGTGTTTTTAATATTACGGAAGACGAACTTATAAAGGTTGCCGCTTATGCTCTCTACAGAACAGGTTCATCGATGGCCAGGGTGATTACTAATCAAAATACATCAGATATTAATATAGCTGATATCAGGGACTTTAAACCTGTTGGTAACTATGGTGGTTATGTAAAAATCTGTGGTGATGTTGAGGTTGTGGCAGGTAGCGTTGAAGACCTTAATTCTTTTGGTATAATTGTGGGACTTGAAAATTCTGATGATACAATTTATATTGGTATTGACGGAAAGTTTGCAGGTTATATTCAATTTGAAACACCTCTTAATGAAGACATTTTTCAATGTATGAATAATTTGCGTTTTGCCGGTGTTAAAAATATTTTTGTTTATTCTCACTGTAATGGCGAGGTTGCAAAGCAAATCTCAAAAATGGGAAATTTGACTGAAGTATATGGTAGTTTAAATGATAAACAAATCAAAGACAGACTTAAAAAAATCAAAGGAAACACAGTTATGTTCCGTTATGGAAGTACGAGCAGTGATTACAGCGAATATGTCAGTGAAATCGGATATGGTGGATACGATGTATTTGACAGGTATGAAGCTGTAATTTTGACAGATAATTTGCTTCCTGCTGTGAATTTTGTTAATGTTTTGAAGGATGCAAAAAATCTTGTTTATACCAATGCAGTAATAGCTGTTATTATAAGAATTTTGCTTTTATTAATGTTTGTTTTTAGTCTTAAATTAATTTGGATTCCTGTTATACTTATTGGTATATCTTTGTTTATAATGCATATAAATAATTTGAAATTCAGATACAAAATATAAATTTTCAAAATACCCACATTTGTGGGTATTTTTATGTTGTAAAAATTCATTAAAAGTGTTATAATATAAAGATAAGAAATGATGAAAACAACTTTAATGACGCATTTTATAAAGGTGATGGATATGGGTGAATTTCATGTAGTCTCTCCGTACGAACCTTCAGGCGACCAACCAAAAGCGATAAGGGAGCTTTCCTGTGGAATACTTGACGGATATTGTGGTCAGGTTTTGAAAGGGGTAACAGGTTCAGGAAAAACTTATACTATAGCAAAAGTAATTGAGCAGGTTCAAAAACCTACTCTTGTACTTGCACATAATAAAATTCTTGCAGCACAGCTTTGTAGTGAATTTCGTGAGTTTTTTCCCGATAATGCCGTAGAGTTCTTTGTTTCTTATTATGACTATTACCGTCCTGAAGCATATATCCCCAATACCGACACATATATTGAGAAGGATTCCTCTGTTAATGATGAAATTGACAAACTCAGACATAGTGCTACTTTTTCTCTTTTCGAAAGAAGGGATGTAATAATTGTAGCATCCGTTTCTTGTATATATGGTCTCGGCGATCCTGAAGATTACAATACACTCGTTCTTTCACTGAGAGAAGGAATGACCAAAGAACGTGATGATGTAATTATGCGTCTTGTAGAAATGCAGTATGAACGTAACGACATTGACTTTTCAAGAGGGAAATTCAGAGTAAGAGGCGATGTTATTGAGATATTTCCTTCCAACACAAGTGAAAACTCAATACGTGTTGAATTTTTTGGCGATGAAATTGACAGAATAACCGAAATTGATGTTGTAACCGGTGAAATAATAGCAAAAAGAAATCATGTTGCAATATATCCTAATTCTCATTATGTTACTACAAAAGCAAAAATGGACAAAGCTATTGAAAATATTAAAATTGAACTTGAAGAAAGAGTTAAATACTTTCAGGATAATAATAAACTTGTTGAAGCACAGCGAATTGAACAAAGAACTAATTACGATATAGAAATGATGCAGGAAACAGGCTTTTGTCAGGGGATTGAAAATTATTCAAGACATATGAGTAATCGCAAGCCGGGAAGCCCTCCATATACGTTGATGGATTATTTCCCTGATGATTTTCTTCTGGTAGTTGACGAAGCACATGTAACTATTCCACAAGTAAGAGCTATGTTTGCGGGAGACCACTCAAGAAAGAAAAATCTCGTTGATTTTGGCTTTCGACTCCCAAGTGCATATGATAATCGTCCTTTATGCTTCGAAGAATTTGAACGAAAAGTAGGACAAGCAATATATGTTTCGGCTACTCCTGCTGAATATGAAAGACAAATCAGTGAACAGATTGTTGAACAGATAATAAGACCAACAGGACTCGTAGATCCTGAAATATCTGTAATTCCTACTAAAGGACAAATTGACCATTTATTGTCGGAAATCAATGTGAGAGTACAAAATAATGAAAGAGTTCTTGTAACTACACTTACTAAAAGAATGGCAGAGAGCCTGACAGATTTCTTAAACGACTCTGGTGTTAAAGTAAGATATCTTCATTCTGATGTAAAGACTCTCGAAAGAATGGAAATCGTCAAGGATTTAAGAGAGGGTGTCTTTGATGTTCTTGTTGGAATTAATCTTTTAAGAGAGGGACTTGATATTCCTGAAGTTTCCCTTGTTGCTATTTTGGATGCAGACAAAGAGGGATTTCTGAGAAGTGAAACTTCTCTTATCCAAACTATAGGAAGAGCGGCAAGAAATGCTCAGGGTAAGGTTATTATGTATGCAGATACTGTTACAGACAGTATGAAGCGTGCTATTGATGAGACTCAAAGAAGAAGAAAACTTCAAAAAGAATATAACGAAAAAAATGGTATAATACCTAAAACTATAAAGAAAGATATTAGAAGCGTGATAGAAGCGTCTGTGGCTGTGGAAAATATTAAAGAAGATGAATATACAGAAGACAGAGAAAAGGTAATTCAGTTGTTAAAGGCACAGATGCAATCAGCTGTTAAAAAACTTGAATTTGAAAAAGCAGCTGTTATTCGTGATAAAATCGCAGAATTAGAAAAAGGAATTTAAATATGTCAAGAGATAATTTGTATGTAAACGGAGCAAAAGTTCATAACTTAAAGAATGTATCTGTGGAAATTCCAAGAGATAAGCTCGTAGTTCTTACGGGACTTAGTGGCTCAGGTAAGTCTTCGCTTGCTTTTGATACAATTTATGCAGAAGGTCAAAGACGTTATGTGGAATCTTTGTCAGCTTATGCCAGACAGTTTTTAGGATTGATGGAAAAGCCTGATGTGGAAAGCATAGAGGGACTTTCTCCGGCTATATCAATCGATCAGAAGACAACTAGTAAAAATCCAAGATCTACAGTAGGAACAGTTACAGAAATACATGACTACTTAAGACTTCTTTATGCCCGTATAGGTAAGGTTCACTGTCCAAGCTGCGGCAAAGAAATAAGCCAACAATCAGTAGATGAAATTGTAGACCGTATTATGGAATTTAAAGAGGGAACAAAATTTCAGGTTCTTGCTCCTGTTGTCAGAGGCAGAAAAGGCGAGCACAATAAAATTTTTTCAGATGCAAGAAAATCAGGCTATGTCCGTGTAAGAATAGATTCGTTAACATACGATATAAACGATATACCTGTTCTGGATAAAAATCAAAAGCATAATATTGAAATTGTTATTGACAGACTTGTTTTTAAAGAAAATATCAATAAAAGACTTGCAGACTCAGTAGAAACTGCGTTAAAGCTTGCTGGCGATATAGTTATTATTGATATAATTGATGGTGAAGAGATATTTTTCTCTCAAAGCTATGCTTGTCCTGATTGTGGTATCAGTATCGAAAAGTTAGAGCCAAGGATGTTTTCTTTCAACAGTCCTTTTGGTGCTTGTCCTGAATGTGCAGGTCTTGGTGAAAGTTTAAGAATTGATCCCTCTATTATTGTGCCTGATCCTGATAAATCCTTATTAGAAGGAGCGGTAGTTGCAAGTGGTTGGAATACCATTGACAATAAACAAAGTGTGGCATATACAACATTTCTTGGTCTTTCTGAAAAATACGGTTTTGACTTAAATACACCTTTTGGCGATTTGCCAAAAAGTATTACAGATAAGATTTTTTATGGCACAAACGGAGAAAAGATAAAAATTGCATATCAGCGTGCATATGGTGGCGGCGTATTTAATGTTCCTTTTGAAGGAGTTATAACTCAGCTTGAAAGACGTTACAGAGAAACCAATTCCGATTATGCAAAAGCAGAAATAGAATCACTTATGACAAATGTTATCTGCTCACAATGCAAAGGCAGAAGATTGAAATCTGAAAGTCTTTCTGTAACAGTGGGTGGACTTAATATTATTGAGCTTTCTGATTTGTCCATAGCACGAATCAAGGAATTTATCAATGAACTTAATTTAACGGAAACCGAAAAAATTATTTCTAAACAAATAATTAAAGAAATTAATTCAAGACTTGGCTTTCTGCTTGATGTAGGACTTGAATACCTTACTCTTTCCAGAGCATCAGGGACTCTTTCAGGAGGCGAAGCACAAAGAATAAGACTGGCTACACAAATAGGTTCGAGCCTTATGGGTGTGTTGTATATATTGGATGAGCCAAGTATAGGTCTTCATCAAAGAGATAATGGAAAACTGATAAAAACCTTAAAACAACTTCGTGATCTCGGTAATACAGTTTTAGTGGTGGAGCACGATGAAGAGACGATGCTTGAAGCTGATTATATAGTAGATGTAGGGCCCGGCGCTGGAATACATGGTGGAAATATTGTTTATTCAGGTGATGTCGAAGGAATAAAAAAATGCAAAGAAAGTTATACAGGCAAGTATCTTTCAGGTGAACTTAAAATAGAAATACCGAAAACTCGACGTGAAATTACCGAGAAAAAACTTGTAGTTAAAGGTGCACAAGAAAATAATCTTAAAAATATTGATGTTGAGTTTCCGTTAGGAGTTATTAATGTGGTAACAGGTGTTTCTGGTTCAGGTAAAAGCACCCTTGTAAATGAGATTCTTTATAAAAAGCTAGCAACAAAACTCAATGGCGCTAAGAAAAAATGGGGTAAACACATCGATCTTGTAGGAACGGAACATCTTGATAAAGTTATAAATATTGATCAGGCACCTATAGGAAGAACACCTCGTTCAAACCCTGCAACATATACAGGACTTTTTAATGATTTACGTGAATTATTTGCTTCAACTCAGGAGGCAAAAGCAAGAGGATATACAGCAGGAAGATTTAGTTTTAATGTAAAGGGTGGAAGATGTGAGGCTTGTTGCGGAGATGGTATTAAAAAGATAGAGATGCATTTTCTACCAGATATATATGTTCCTTGTGATGTTTGTAACGGAAAAAGATATAATAGAGAAACCCTGGAAGTAAAGTATAAAGGAAAAGATATACATGAAGTTCTTGAAATGACTTGCGAGGAAGCTTTAGGATTTTTTGAAAATATGCCAAGAATTCAACGAAAATTGCAAACCCTTAATGATGTAGGACTTAGTTATGTTAAGCTTGGTCAACCTTCTACTACGTTATCAGGAGGTGAGGCACAACGAGTTAAGCTTGCTACAGAGCTTTCTAAAAGAGCAACAGGAAAAACAGTGTATATTCTCGACGAGCCAACTACAGGTCTTCATACATTTGACGTTCATAAGCTTATTGAGGTATTAGACCGCCTTGCAGAAAACGGAAATACAATTATAATAATCGAACATAATCTTGATGTTATTAAAACTGCTGACTATATAATTGACATGGGGCCCGAAGGAGGAGATAATGGTGGTACTGTGATTACCTGTGGTACACCCGAAGAGGTTTCAGAATGTAAGGAATCTTATACAGGACAATATTTGAAGAAAATACTTTATAAATAAAATTACGGAGGAAAAATATGGATAATATTACAGAATTGTTAGTAAAGAAAGAAAAAGGCAAAGGGGATGCACTAAAAAAGTTCGGGCTTGTAATGGGGGTATTATTTGCATGCCTGATTGCTGCTGTCTTTTTGAGTGGTACGCCATTTATGATTTTAGCATGGGCAAGCTTTGTTTTTCTTGGGATTAAAATTAATGACAGAATTAGCGTAGAGTATGACTATTGTCTTATTGAGGGAAGCCTTGATATTGATAAGGTGTTTTCTGAAAAAACAAGAAAATCATATATAAGTATTGACCAGTCGACGGTCGAGTTGGTTGCTCCTTTTGGAAGTGATGAATTAAATGAATTTTCCAAGCTGAAAACATATTACGCAACAAACAAAAATGATGATGACAAATATGTTGTTGTAGGTGTAAGCAAAGGTACAAAATGTAAAGTTATAATTAAAGGAGACGGAAAAATTGTCTCCCAATATAGAAAATGTATACCACGAAAGGTAATTTTAAGATGAGTAGAGTGGGCTGCGATGTTCTTAGAATAAGCAGAATACAGGAGAAATTATCAGATGATAAATTTCTTGAACGTTTATTTACTGAACAGGAAATAGAAATGTTTAAGGAACGTAAATTTTCACCTCAGACAATTACCGCTAATTTTTGTGCTAAAGAAGCATATGTAAAAGCTTTGGGATGTGGATTTGGAAAGATACGTCCAAAAGATATAAACGTGCTTCGGAAAGATAATGGTGTTCCTTATATTCTTTATAATGGGAAGGAAATAAATGTATCTTTATCCCATGATGGAGATTATGCTTTTGCAGTTGTTGTTTTGGAGGATTAAATGAACTATATTTATGAGGATTCGGTAAAAAAAATAATTCCCGCAAATTCGTTATACCAACATAAAGGAAATTGTGGTAAGGTTATGATATGTGGTGGTTGTAAGGGTTTCACCGGAGCTGTATGTATGTCAGCTAATGCAGCTTTACGCACAGGGAGTGGACTTGTAACTGTTGCAGTTCCTGATTCTCTTAACTTTATTTATGAAATTAAGCTTACAGAAGTGATGAGTCTGCCATTGGAAGATAACGATGGTTACTACACAAATAATTCTTACAAAAAGGCTCTTGTGTTTGCTGATAACTGTGATGCGGTGGCAATTGGACCTGGTGGTGGTAAAGAGTTTGGTTATGTGGCTGAAAAGTTTATTCTGAACTATACCAAACCAATGGTAATTGATGCCGACGCTATTAATTATTTAGCTTTGAACCCTGATTTGTTATATAAGAAAAAAGCGCCCGTAATTATAACTCCACATGTGGGTGAAATGAGTAGGCTTACAGGTAAAACTGTTGAAGAAATTAATTCAGACAGAACAGGTATTGCACAGGAGTTTTCTGAAAAATATGATGTTATAACAGTTTTGAAAGGTTATAATACTATTATAACGGATGGTATAAATACATTTGTAAATACTACCGGAAATGAAGGTATGGCAACAGGAGGTTCGGGAGATGTTTTGACAGGAATTATACTGTCATTACTCGGAAGAAATGTTAAACCCGTTAATGCTGCTGTTTTGGGAACTTACCTTCACGGGTTGGCTGGGGATTTTGCCAAAAAGAAGTTAAATGCGTATTCTATGACTGCTACTGATATTATTGACAATATCTACGAAGCAATTAATAAATTAGTAGAGGGAGATTGAATTGACAGATAAATTAAGAACATGGTGTGAAATTAACCTTGATAACCTTGAGAATAATTTCAAAAATATTAAATCTTATGTTAATAAAAACACTAAAATTATGTCTGTAATCAAATCTGACGGTTACGGACATGGTTGTATTGAAATTGCACATAAGTTGATTGAATGTGGTACATATTGTTTTGCAGTTGCTTGTGCAGATGAAGCCATAATGCTTCGTAAACACGGAATTTCTGTTCCTATTCTTATTTTGGGCTATACTCCTCTTGACAGCATTGACGAATTACTTGATTATGATATTACTTTTACTGTTTTTGATGTTAGGTTTGCTCAAGAATTGTCAGCAAAAGCCGTAGCAAAAAACAAACTTGCCAAAATACATATAAAAATCGATGTAGGGATGGGAAGAATAGGATTTCTTTACGGTTATAGCAAAATTGAAGATGAACAAACGGTTGAAAATATTGTTAAGATAAATAATTTAGATGGTATTGAAGCAGAAGGCATATTTACACATTTTCCCTGTGCAGATGATGAAAATTCCGAATTGACTCTGAAACAATTTGATGTTTTTAAAAGTTTAATCAGTATTTTGGAAAATCAAGGAGTTAAATTTGATATTAAGCATTGCTGCAATAGTGCTGCACTGCTGCGTTTCCCACAAATGCATCTTGATATGGTTCGTCCCGGAATAATACTTTATGGTTGTTATCCCTCAGAGTATTGCTATAATAAAGATGTTAATCTTTTGCCGGTTATGGAATTAAAAACCAAAATTACCAATATCAAAACTGTAGAAAAGGGTTGTGCGATAAGTTATGGTGGTACGTATGTAACCGACAAAAGAACTAAACTTGCAACACTTTCTATTGGTTATGCAGATGGCTTCTACAGAAATCTTTCAAATCGTTATGAAATTATAGTAAATGATAAAAAAGCTAAAATAACAGGCAGAATTTGTATGGATCAATGTATGATAGATGTAACAAATGTCAATAATATAACTGTAGGGCAGACTGTAACTGTTTTTGGGAAAGATCCTTCTGTAGAAATTTGTTCTCAGCTGAACGGTACCATCAGCTATGAAACTTTGTGCAACATAGGAAAAAGAGTTCCCCGTGTATATATAGAAAATGGTGAATTTAAATATGTACTTAACTTTCTCGTTTAGCAGTTATAAGAACAATTTTGAAGAATTTGCATATATTTGTTATTGACCCACAACGTTTTCAGGTGTATAATAGTGTACAGGATAAGCGTATACTAAATCCGGCTTTGGTATATGTCCCAAATAGAAATATACGGGGGCAGGAGTAACTATGGCACAGCTTGACAAATTAGAGTTATTACTCCCGGAAGGCCTGAAAACAGAGCTTGAAAGAATTGCAGAAGAAAAAAATAAAGATGTAAATTCAATTTTTTGCGATGCTATAAGGTTTTATGTGGGTAAAGAAACAAAGAAAAAAAACAAAGAAAAATTAAAAAACGGGTATTTAGAGATGGCACAAATTAACAGTGCCTACGCCGAAATGTGTTTAGATGCTGACAATGAAGCTTTGTCGGTATGTGAGGAAAAACTTTCGGAGAGTGAATAAAGTGGTTGTTAAAAGAGGCGAGATTTATTACGCGGACCTGAGTCCTGTTATCGGCTCTGAGCAGGGTGGTATAAGACCTGTTCTGATAGTGCAGAATGATGTAGGTAATAAGTACAGTCCTACGGTGATAGTTGCAGCTATAACTTCTCAGATTAATAAGGCGAAAATGCCTACTCATCTGGAAATTGATGCAAAAGAATATGGTCTTATAAAGGATTCTGTAATACTTTTAGAGCAGATACGGACAATTGATAAAAAAAGGTTGAAAGAAAAAATCGGTAAAATTGATTGTGATTTATCCGAAAAAGTGGATGAAGGCTTATTAATAAGCTTTGGTCTTGTTTAAGAGGTGCTTTATGAGAAAAAATAAACTGAAATTATTATTAGTTATCACAGTGCTTGCAATATGTGTAGCTGCTACATATATTGCAAGTGCACAGATTGGCAGCGATAGTGATCCTGTTATATCGCTCAGTTATCTGGAACAGATTTTCAAGCCGGAACTTACAGAGCAGATGTCTTTTAAGGTGGTTTCCTTGACAAAAGGGCAGACTTTGGACTGTAAGGCAGGGGCTGAGCTTATCCTGAGAATGGGAACAGCCGATATAGTAGCTACAGTCAAAGGAGGGCTTGCTGATGTTACCGAAGGAACTGATTTATCTGATGGCGCTAATATGCCATCAAATCATCATTTAATTGTTCCTGTTGGTGATGGAAGAGGTCTAAAGGCTACATCTGACTGTCTGGTTATGGTTAAGGGTGGATATGAAATAAAATAGTTTTAACTAAAAGCGATATCTTTGTAAGGTTTTTACCTAACAGAGATATCGCGTTTTTGTTGATAATCTTTTAAAATTGCTTGACCTTTTTGATGTTTTATTATATAATATATCGTATGTAGAAGTAATAATTAACGGAGGTAAACATAATGAATGTTTTAGCAATCGGTTGTCATCCCGACGATATAGAAATATCATGTTGCGGAACTCTTGCTAAATGCGTTAAAAGAGGCGATAAAGTAACAGTTTGTCATGTGGCAAACGGAAATATGGGACATGAAATTATTTCACCCGAAGAACTTCGTGAAATCAGAATCAAAGAAGCTCAGACCGCAGGAAGTCTTGCAGGCATAGAGGTTGTAACTCTTGATATAGGGGATTTACTGCCAAACGGATGTAATGTACAGCAAAGAGATATGGTAGTAGCTTTAATTAAAAAAGTTCAGCCTGATTTTATAATTACTCACAGTCCTACGGATTATATGCCTGACCACAGAGAAGTATCAAAGCTTGTTTTTGATGCATCCTTTGCGGCAAGTGTTCCTCATTATGGAGCAGAGGGCAAATCAGCAGTAGTACCATTATATTATATGGATAACTTAGCAGGCATGAATTTTAACCCAACAGAATATGTTGATGTTACAGATGAAATAGAGCTTAAGATTAAAATGCTCGAATGTCATGAAAGTCAACTTAAGTGGATGAAGGATCATGACAAAATTGATTTTGCTGAATTCGTACGTACATGTTCACGTTTCAGAGGTATTCAGTGTGGAGTTCAGTACGCGGAAGCATTTTCCCAGGAAATGGTATGGCCTAAAGTTTTGCCAAAAAGATTATTACCATAAATTATTTATTTAGATACAGGAGGAAAAAGTTATGTTAGTAAATATGAACGAAGTATTAAGACCGGCTAAAGAGAATCATTATGCTGTTGGTTTATTTAACGCAGTAAATTTAGAGCTTGCACGCGGTATCATTGCTGCTGCTGAATCAACACGTTCACCGGTTATTATGGGTACAGCAGAAATTTTATTGCCTTACGGTCCGTTGGATGAAGTTTCTTATTATTTGATTCCTATGGCAAAAAAAGCATCTGTTCCTGTTGTAGTACATCTTGACCATGGTCTTACATACGATACATGTATTAAAGCTTTAAAACTTGGCTTTAGCTCAATTATGTATGATTGTTCTACCGATTCTTACGAAGAAAATGTAAGAAAAGTTAAAGAAATGGCGGATATAGCACATTCATATGGTGCTACAATTGAAGGTGAACTTGGTCATGTAGGTGATAATGAAGGTTCAGCAGAAGGCAGCTCACATTTATCAGACCCTTCAAAGTTCTTTACAGATCCTAAACTTGCTAAAGATTTTGTTGATAAGACAGGCGTTGATGCTTTGGCTATTGCAGTAGGTAATGCACACGGTGCGTATAAGTTACCTCCAAAACTTGATTTTGAAAGAATTCGTACAATTGCAAGAACTGTAGACGTTCCTTTGGTACTTCATGGTGGTTCGGGTCTCACAGACAATGATTTTAAACAGGCTATCAAAGATGGTATCAGCAAGGTTAATATTTTTACAGATATTAATGTTGCTGCAGTTGAAGCAGAATTCAAAAAATTCTCAAGTATGGATAAAGGTTTAATTGACCTTATTCCCGCAGCTGTTGAAGCAGTAAAACAGGAAAGCATGAAGAAAATGGAACTTTTCAGCAGCAATGGTAAAGCAGGTGGAAATCCTGTTGTTTCAGCAGATAATATTGAAGCGATTACAAAGCTCGTTGCGGCAGAGGTTGCAAAGTATCTTAATAAATAGGAAAACAAAAAAACACGGTGTATTGACATGCACCCCAAAAGTTAGACACTTTTGGAGGTGCATATTTTATGGCAAAAAAAGGACAACTTTTTAGAAAATACTCGTCAGATTTCAAAATATCTGTTATAATGGATATGCGAGAACATCATTTAGCATATCACGAAACTGTAAGAAAGTATTGGTTAACGACAAATCGAACAGACGAATATAGCTATATTAATACTGTTAAAAGATGGGAACGTACATATTTAGAAGAAGGAGCCGAAGGTCTGATGAAAGATAAACGAGGCAGAAATAGTACGTTAAATGGGAACAAGAGAGGTCGCCCACCTAAACTTGATAAGAAAGTTGAGGAAGATTTGATTGCAGAAAATCAGCGACTAAAAATGGAGATAGAATACTTAAAAAAACTCGATGCCTTAGTTCAGAAAAGAATTCAAGAGGAAGGGAAAAAGCGGCGATAGTCGATGAATTAAGGCATAGATATCCATTAAAAGACTTGCTGCAATTATCAGGCTTGGCTCGTAGTACCTTCTATTACTATATTCAACATCCTATCACAGACAAATATGAGAAAGATAAACTAGAAATTCAAGATATATTTAATGCTAACAAAGGAAGATATGGATACAGAAGAATTTTATCTGTGCTTAAACAAAGAGGATTTACCATCAACCATAAAACTGTATTAAAATTGATGAACGAACTTAACATCAGAGGAAAACAACGCAAAAATGGAAAATATCATTCATACAAAGGTGAAGTAGGTAAAGTTGCAGATAATCTGCTTAAAAGAGATTTTACAGCAACAAAACCCTTTGAAAAACTCACAACTGATGTAACCGAATTTAAAGTGTGCGATGATAAAGTATATTTATCTCCCATAATGGATTTATACAATCGAGAAATTGTTTCGTATTCGATTTCGTTAAGTCCAAACTTATGGCAAATTAGAGAAATGCTTGATGGATTATTCAAGAAGCTTCCTGACGATGCAACTCCATTATTTCATTCAGACCGAGAGTGTGAAAAAAAGTCTGTAAAAAAGATTCCTTCTATGATAGAATAAAAATATCATAGGAGGAATTTTTTATGGCAAGACGAAGAAGAGAAAAAATGAGTGAAGGGAAAAAGAATATCATAGCGGGTTTAATTCAGGA
>JAZNWH010000121.1:0-8560 GCA_045593265.1 Clostridia bacterium
TAACCTTTCTGATTTTATTTTAATCTGTAATGCCCTTAATAACCTTTCTTTCCCTTAAATATTACCACTTTTTAAGGGAAAAGTCAAAGAATCAAGCAAATTTACCCTTATTTATTGTTTGTTTTCAAGGTAAAGTTATTCTGCAAAACTGTTTTATCGTTTCATATATTTTATCTAACATTTTTCTAGCACTTTTCTAGCGAAAACCCAAAAAATGCATCAAAAAGTGGCAATACGAAAATCGTAAGAACAGTAAAGGCTTTGAAGGTTTTTAACCCCTCAAAGCCTTGATTTTATGCGGTTTTTATCGCTTTTTAAGTTCCTTTAACTTCCGCTAATTTACTCTATCTAAAAAGACTGTATAGGAGCTCGAAATGCGTTTGCATTAACAGGTACATGGGTTCGTATCCCTCCATCTCCGCCATAGACGAGATTTTTGCAATAAACAAAACCTCGTCTTTTTATGTTATGAAACTTTTACGGAGGCTTGTTTTTTGTAATCATATAACTACTATTGAAGAAAGAGTATCAAGTGAATCCAATTTTGAATTTGCATCCAAATGTGAGTAAATATTTGCTGTAGTTGCGAAATCACTATGCCCAAGCCACACCTAAATATCTTTCAATGTAATGCCGTTATGTTTACCTTTATTCAATAGCATCCTTATCACATGTAACAATAAAACTTTTAAACGAATAATCTAACAATTTTTGCAAGCTATCATTGTAAAAAATACTTATCATTTTAAATATTGTTGATTTATCATAGACGTTTCGTCCGGTAATAATCATTATTACTTCATCAGAAAAGTTAAGTGTATAATCAAATCTACCGAAATATTCTCAATAACATTAGATTTGCCCTTATCAACTATCACTTTGAACCCTTCTTTGTTACAGGGGCAATTCAGCAAGCGGAACATTGATTGCATATAAAGCCACCGCGAGTATTGCATATATTGTCGCAATTTTCTTTGTATTCATAAGTTCAGCCGAATTCATTTGATAACTTTTTCCTTTGGTTTAGTCAATTCATAGCTATCATAAATCATATTCTTGATTTCAGAGGTAGGAACAGTTCCATCAAGAATGATAGAGTTCCAATGCCATTTATTCATATGATAAGCAGGAACGACTGCATCATAAGTAGACCTCCACATATATGTAAGATTTGGGTCGCATTTTACATTTATCCAAATGTTACCCAAACGTTCGCATATTGCAGCAAACATCTTTTTGTTGCCTTTATGACGCATCACTGTCCAGTTATAATCATGAAAAGGATAATCCTCATATGTATTATTAAGCGATAGACAAAAATCTATCACTTCTTGTCTTTTATTCAATGTTTTTCCTCCTGACTAAAAACAATAACTTTAGATTCGAGTAAATATCTTTAGCTAATACTATCACAATTATAAAATTTATGTGCCAGAAATTCAATAATAAATAATAAAAGGATTTAGAGGCTATGCCTTTGGCATAGCCTCCTGAGTTAGAATATTTTGGTAATTATCTACAACACCTGTAAGAAATTTCTTCCAGGCGGTGTTATCTATGAATGGGTTACTATTTTCAGTAATCATTTTACTTTTTCTTACAGTATCGTTATTTTCGACATGATTTCCAAGCAGAATATCAACTTTTTCATCAATAATTTTTTCTATTGCAGGAACAAATTTTTCTCTTATTTCAGTTCCAAGACCATACGAATCGAGCCATTCCTTTTTCATGGAATTCATACCTACACCACCATGCATTGCTGCTCTGTATGTCTTTTTACCATCAGTTACGTTAAAGAAAAAAGCTTTCGTTCCAGGAGTATGTCCCGGTGCATCTTTACAGAGTATTTCAGTATTGCCAAGCTTTATAATATCGTTATCAGAAATGAGTACATCAGGTTCAAAAGCTTCGTGATATTCAGTACCAAGTTCCCTTGCCCAGGTTAAATCTTCTGTACCGTTAGCATAAGTTACATCTTCTTTACCAATAAATGTTGTGGCTCCTGTAAGCTCTTTCAACGCTTTAACTGCACCAAGATGGTCATAATGTCCGTGTGTTGAGATTATATACTTGATATCTTTGATTTTAAAACCAAGTTCACAAATATTATTTACAACTATATACAAACTCTGTGGATAGCCGGGATCAATAACTATTAAACCATCCCCTGTATCAATCAGATGGGTTGATGCAGGAATTGTACCGACAAAATAAAGATTTCCAAAAATTTTAAAGGGTTTTACATAACCTTCCCATGGATGAAATAAATTAGACATACTTTTCTCCTTTGTTTAATGTTCTAATTCAACCACTGTTACACCTGCATCGCCTTCGCCGTAATTACCTAATCTATAGCTTTTTACAAGACGATGACCTTTAAGTAATGAATGAATTGCATTTTTAAGAACACCTGTTCCTTTACCATGAACAATTCTTACTTGGGTAAGTGATGAAACAGATGCGTCATAAATAAATCTGTCTGCTTTATCAAGTGCTTCTTCTGCGTACATACCTCTTAAATCAAGTTCGGGTGATATTGTTCCTGTTTTATTAAAACTTCGCGAAACTGTGTAATTCTTAACCGTTTCCTTTGTTTCATCTTTTTCTGCCTTACGAAGTTTCGAAATATGAACAGTAAGTTTAAGTATTCCTGATGATACTACCACATTTCCTTTTTTATCAGGAGGAGTGATAACAGTCCCCATTGTATCGGTTTCTGTTATATAAACATATTCCCCGGTAAGTAATGTTTCTGGTATATCGCCGGCTTCTGCAGGAGCTTGACAAATAACTTTCTTTCTTCTCTTTTTACCTTTAGTATGGAGTTCTTTTCGTAAATCTTCTAATTTCTTTACTGCCTCTTTATCGCTCTGCTCCATACGGAGTTTATTTATATCACTTACAGCCTTATCTGCCTCTTTAGTAGCCTCATCGATTATTCTCTGAGCTTCTTGGTGTGCCTGTAGCAAAATATCTTCACGAAGCTTGTCTATATCCTGTCTTTCCTTTTCTGCTTCCTGTTTAGCTATATATGCTTGTTTTTCATGAATACGAGCTTTATCTTTATCACTTTGAGCACGTCGACGGTTTGTTTCCATCTCTTCAAGAACATCCTCAAAACGTAAATTATCAGATGAGATGAATTTTTCAGCAATATCAATTATTTTATCCGGAAGTCCTATTTTTCTTGAAATAGCAAATGCGTTTGATTTACCAGGCATACCTATTATCAATTTATAGGTAGGTCTCAATGTTTCAACGTCAAACTCACAGGATGCATTAGAAACATTATCAGTTGTAAGAGCGTAAAGCTTAAGCTCGCTATAATGTGTTGTCGATACAGTTCGAATGCCTTTATTTTTAAGTTCGTCAAGAATAGCAGTGGCAAGAGCTGCTCCCTCAACAGGGTCAGTTCCTGCTCCAAGTTCGTCAAACAAAACCAATGAATTTTCTTTAACATTCTTCATTATGTTTACTATGTTAGTCATATGAGATGAAAATGTACTTAAATTTTGTTCTATACTTTGTTCATCACCTATATCTGCAAATATTTCACCGAAAACACATGCACTTGAACCATCATTAACAGGTATATGAAGTCCACTTTGAGCCATTAAAGACAATAATCCTATCGTTTTTAGCGTTACTGTTTTACCGCCTGTATTAGGCCCCGTGATAATCAGGGTAGTAAAATCGCCACCAAGATTAACATCTATAGGAACAACTTGTTTTTCATCTATTAAAGGATGTCTTGCCTTTTTAAAATCAAGACATAATTCATTGTTGATTTTTGGCATTACTGCATCCATTTTAAGTGCGAGCTTACCCTTAGAAAAAGCAAAATCAAGCTTTAAAAGATATTTTGCGTTAACCAAAAGACTATCTTTATTTTCTCCTATCATTAAAGAAAGATTTTTCAATATTTCCAAAACTTCTTTTTGCTCTTCAAGTTCAAGTTCGCGAAGTTTATTATCTGCCTCAACAACAGCCTGAGGCTCTATAAATAACGTTGCGCCTGTTGAAGACGTATCATGCACAATACCATTAATTTCACTTCTGTATTCTGCCTTAACAGGAATAACATAACGTCCGTTTCTTGTAGTTACAATCTGTTCTTGCAAGCATTTTGCATATTTTTGAGAGCTTATCAAGGAATTCAGTGTACTTTTTACTCTATCGTTTAAAACTCTGATTTCACGGCGTAATTTAGCAAGTTCAACTGATGCATTATCCTTAAGCTCTTCGTCATTTAAAATACAACGTTCAATTTCATTTTCAATATGAGTAAATGGTAGCAATGCTGATATATATTCATTTATAACAGGATAATTTTCTATTTCTTCACAATACTCAGTATATCGTTTGCATACATTTAAAAATGAAGAAATCAAAAGAAGCTCTTTAATTTCAAGAATACCTCCATTGGAGCATCTCTTTATAAGTTCTTCCTGACCTGAAAGACCACAAGCAGGAGGAGATGCATATTTTAGAAGAAGTCTGACACATTCATCAGTTTCTTCTAATGCATCGCAAACCTTCGAATAATCATCAAAAGGTTTAATTTTATCAATAAATTTTCTTACACTTTCCCCCGTTGCACATTCTTTTAGTTTTGAAATTATTTTATCATATTCTAAAACTGACAAACACTTTTGATTCATTTAACTATCCCTCTGAATTCAAGCATATCAACATAATCATCGCAAATCTCTTTAAGATTCTCAGGTAAAACACAACCATCGGCAAGCTCTTTTATAAACTCAACAATTCTTTCTTTATCTGAATCTACATCATTTACGAATACTATATCTTCATCTGATTTTTTAATTCCCACACCGTATACTACTATGTTCGAAAAATGAGAAGAAACAGTTTCAGTCAAATAGTATCTGTATATGGTTGAATCTAATTTTTGCGTTTTAATTAACAAGCACTTCATTTTGTTCAACCTCCGTATTATGAAATTATATACAGATTTTTCTAAAAATCAAATCTGTAAACAATAACATATACGGACAATTAACAGATTTATTTCAATAAATCGATGCAGAAATATCGACGTTTTCTCCTGTTTTCTTTATTTTTCTTCGTTTTTCTTGCAAAGCATCTGAAAAAATTCAAACAATTTGCGTATTTTATCATACTTTTGCAACTCCAAGGCTTGGAAAAAATCTTGGACTAAATTGAAATTTTATTAATAAAATTGAGCAGGTCTATAAGCCGGGTTCTGTATTTGACAATCATCTATCTAGACCGAATATCTCTAGACGGTTCAAGCCACCTACCCAGGAGCGTCGGGCCAACGTATTCTCCTAATGCGGTGTTGCTCCGGACGGGGTTTACACGAAAGGAGTGATTACCCACTCCCCAGTGAGCTCTTACCTCACTATTCCACCCTTACCGTAAATTTACGGCGGTTTATTTTCTGTTGCACTTTCCTTAGAGTCGCCTCCACCGGGTAACTATCCGGCGTCCTGCCCTGCGGAGCCCGGACTTTCCTCACGCACATCCTTTCGGATTTGTGCCCGCGATTGTCTGGCCTGCTCAATTATATTACTTTATATATATTAGTTTCTATAAACGGATAAATTTTTAAATCGGTATTGCCCTTAAGATAATCACTAAGTGCTTCAACCATAAATATTTCCGTTTCATAATGTCCTGCAGATATTAAAACTATTCCGTTTCTTTCTGCGATTTGTGCATCATGATATGCTGCTTCCCCTGTAACGTACGCATCACATTTACTTTCCAATGCAAGGGAAAGCTCATCTCCACCACTGCCGCCAAGGACACCTACTGTGGTTATTTTTTGCTCAGGATTTCCACTCATTCTGACAGCTTTTGTATTTAAAGATTTTTTTACATATTCTGCGAATTCAAGTGCTGTCATTTCACTAACAATACCATAACGCATCATTTGATTTGCTTTAACATCTTTAAGCTTTAACGCTCTGCTCAAAGCATCGTTAACTCCACCTTCTGCTGTATCAAAATTTGTATGAGCAGAATATATATTTATGTTATTTTTAATACATTCAAGTAAATCTTTATCTGTAACCGACGAAAGCTTATTAAAAATCACAGGATGATGAGTTATTATGAGATTTGCACCTCTGCTTTTCGCAAATTCTAAAACTTCGGAATTAAAATCAAGGGAAACAACCATTGTTGTTATTTCTGAATTTTCATCCCCCACCATAACACCTACATTATCCCACTCGCACGCAAGTTCCTTAGGCGCCATTTTTTCAATAATTTCTGCTATTTCTTTTAGTTTCATACTTTTCAAGCCTTTCAGCAAGTTTTTTATAATATTTATACTTTTCTGAGTCTTCATTCTGGGATTTGGAAATACCCTTTAAAACTTTAGTTGTCTTTTCTTTCATTTTTGAAACAAAGCTGTCAAAAAGCTCTCCACCTTTTTCTTCAAGAAAAGGTGATACATCTAAATCTGTTTCATCCTTTAATTCCATTTTCCCTTTTTTTGCCTTTATAATGGTGTATATTCTTCTATCCTCACGAGCCAAAAACTCATCAGTAATCATAAAGCCATTTTCATAAAGATATCTACGCAGCTTATCTATTCCATTCATGGGCTGAATAATAATTTCTTTGGCTGAATATGCAACACTTACATTATCATTAAGTATATTGGATATAAGTTCGCCTCCCATGCCAGCTACAACTATACTATCAACTTCCCCTTCAGAAAGCACCGACAATCCTGCACCCAAACGACATGAAACCTTATCTTCAACATTGAATAATTTTACATTTTTAAGACAGGCGTTTACAGGACCTTTGTTTATATCGCTTGCAATAATCATATCGGCTTTATCATTAAGAGCAAGATATACAGGTATTTTCCCGTGATCAGTACCTACATCTGACACTTTTCTGTAAGTAACTGCATCTGCTATAGTTTTTAGTCTTGGTGTAAGTTTCAATTACATACCTCCGAAGCATAAATATCCAATAGTATAATTATATACTAAAAATCAATTTTTGTAAAGAATTTAAGGTTATTTTACAATTATTTTAACAAACTTTTAAAGCGTAGTTGACTTATTACCCCAAATAGTGATATAATTGCATTATTATACAGACAAAGGAAGGTTTAACAATGTTAGATATCAAATTTATCAAAGAAAATCCTGATATAGTTAAAGATAATATTAAAAAGAAATTTAAAGACGCTAAATTACCTTTGGTTGATGAAGCGATTTCACTGTACGACGAAAAATGTGCTGCAAACAGCAAAGCAAATGAGCTTAGAGCTAACCGTAACAAGGTAAGCAAACAAATTGGCGCTTTGATGGGACAGGGTAAAAAAGATGAAGCTGAAGAAATGAAGAAACTTGTTAATGAACAAGCTGAAGAACTTGCTGCTTTATCTGCAAAAGAAACAGAACTTGAAGCTAAGCTTAAGGATGTTATGATGAAAATTCCTAACATTGTTGATCCATCTGTTCCTGTAGGTAAAAACGATGAAGAAAATGTTGAAGTTCAGCAATATGGAGAAAAGACAGTTGTAGATTTTGAAATTCCTTACCATACAGATATTATGGCAAAATTCAACGGAATTGACAAAGAAGCTGCTGGCAAAGTTGCAGGTGAAGGTTTTTACTACCTTATGGGCGACATTGCACGTCTTCACAGTGCAGTGCTTGCATATGCAAGAGATTTTATGATTAATAAGGGATTTACTTATTGCATACCACCTTATATGATAAGAAGTAATGTAGTAACAGGCGTTATGAGCTTTGAAGAAATGGATGCTATGATGTACAAAATTGAAGGTCAGGACCTTTATTTAATTGGAACATCCGAACATTCAATGATTGGTAAATTTATTGATACAACTACCGATGAATCTTCACTTCCCCTTACTCTCACAAGCTATTCGCCTTGTTTCAGAAAAGAAAAAGGTGCTCACGGTATAGAAGAACGAGGAATTTACAGAATTCACCAGTTTGAAAAACAGGAAATGATTGTTATCTGCAAACCTGAAGAAAGTATGGAATGGTTCAATAAGATGTGGAGCTACAGTGTTGAACTTTTCCGTTCGATGGACATTCCTGTAAGAACACTTGAATGTTGTACCGGTGATTTAGCAGACCTCAAAGTTAAATCTTATGACGTTGAAGCGTGGTCTCCTAAACAGCAAAAGTATTTTGAAGTTTGTTCATGTTCAAATCTTGGTGATGCTCAGGCAAGAAGACTCGGAATTCGTGTCAAAGGCGAAGACGGCAAAAAGTATCTTGCTCACACATTAAATAACACAGTTGTTGCTCCTCCAAGAATGCTTATTGCTTTCCTTGAAAACAATCTTGAGTTTGACGGAAATAAATATTCGGTAAGAATACCAGAGGCATTGAGACCATACATGGGTGGAATAGAAAAAATAGAAGAAAAAGGCAGTGTGAGAAAATTTCTGTAAATTCAATTTTTCTATGATAAAATATTCGTGATTTTGGGCAGGAACAGCCAGATTATGGCTTTCCTGCCTTAGCTGTAATATAGCACGGATTTTACGTCATGTCAAGGGCGGTCT
>JAZNWH010000122.1:0-6123 GCA_045593265.1 Clostridia bacterium
TCATAAATCCTCCTTAAGCAGTTGCGTTAATATCCCAACCCGTTTTGGGAACGTGTTTTTACGCTACTGCATTGTTAAAATACTCGCAAATGCGTCAGCATTTACTGCGTTTTTGCCTCACATTAACGCAAAAACACAGCTTTGAAAATTCTTCGAACCTAAAGCAAGATAAAATTGTTGATTTTTCAAGGCGGAAGGTTGCAGGAATACTGTCGTATTTCAAGACCAACAACGAAGAAAAACGGCTATTTTACTTGATTTAGGCGACTTCGGATACTAACGCAACTGCTTAAGCACACGAGAGTCGAACCCCATATGCTTAAGTGTTAAGGAGTGAGTTTTGATGAAAAAAATTGCTATTATAACAAATCCTTTAAGAGATAAAGATTTTTTGCATACAAGAAAAATAGCAGAAATTCTTATTTCTAAAGGTGCTGTTGTTTTTACAGACGCAGACGGTATAGAAGGATGCATTTTTGTGGAAAATACTGATGAACTTGTAAAAAGAGCTGATGTGGCAGTTGTTCTTGGAGGCGATGGTACAGTTATCAGTATAGCGAAAGTATGTGCAAAATACGATGTTCCTGTTTTAGGCTTCAATCTGGGAAGAGTTGGTTTTTTGGTTGAGCTTGAAAAGGAAGAACTTGAATACATAGACAGAATTTTAATTGATGATTACAGAATTGAAAGCAGAATTATGCTTTCTGCAGAGGTTATAAGAAATAATAAGAAGGTATTTTCTTCTCAGGCGCTTAATGATGCAGTAATATCAAAAGGTGGAGTTATGAAAATGGTTCACCTTGATTTGGACATTGATTCACTGCACGTTAACGAATATTATGCAGACGGAATTATTATTTCGACTCCTACAGGCTCTACTGCGTACTCACTTTCAGCAGGCGGCCCTGTAGTTCTTCCTGAACTTAACTGTATTGTAATAAATCCTGTCTGTGCTCATACTGTAACCTCAAGACCTATGGTGGTTTCAGCAGAAAGTAAGGTAAAGGTAAGAGTGAAAAAATATCACAATGAGGATGTTGTTTTAAGCCTTGACGGTGCGGAAAGCTTTGAGCTTTTCGATAATGATGAGATTTGTATTATGCGTTCCGAAAACAAGGTAAATCTTATAAGATTTGAAAATAAAAGCTACTTTGACGTTTTAAGAACGAAGCTTTCAGAAAGGAACTGATTTTAAATGAGTAAGAAATTACGCCATAAAAAAATACTTGAAATAATTGAAAATATGAGTATTCAGACTCAGGGACAGCTTACTGAATGTCTCATAAACGCAGGCTTTGATGTTACTCAGGCAACGGTTTCCCGTGATATAAAGGAGCTGCGACTGGTGAAAATTGCAGACAGAGGGGAAGAATACAAATATGCTCTTCCCGGAAGGGAAAATGACTCAGACAGAGCAAAACGTTATATTGCTCTTTTATCACACAGCCTTATTAATGTACAGTGTGCAGGTAATCTTGTAGTTTTAAAATCAATTCCGGGTTCAGCATCAGGCTGTGCTATTGCTGTTGAAATACTTGATTTTAAAGAGGTTGTAGGAATAATTGCAGGAGACGATACTGTATTTTTAGCAGTAACAACTCCAAAAGCTGCTGAAGAAATAGCAGAAAAAATCGGAGAGGTAACAGAATAAGATGCTTAGTCGGTTACATATAGAAAACATAGCAATAATGGATAATACCGATATTGAATTTGATAAGGGTTTTCTGGTTCTCACAGGTGAAACAGGAGCAGGTAAATCCATAATAATTGATTCAATTAATCTGCTTACGGGGGAAAGAAGCTCCCGTGAGCTTGTACGTCATGGCTCTGAAAAAGCTTTTGTTGAAGGGACAGTCTTTACTGAGGATAAAGAGGTTTTCAGGCTTCTTGAAGAAAATGGTATTCCTTACTTTGATGGAGAGGAAATAGTACTCAGTCGTGAAATAAATGCCGACGGAAGAACCGGAGTAAGGATTAACAATAAATCAGCAACTACAGGACTTTTGAAAAGTATATGTTCAAGAATTATAAATATTCACGGACAGAATGACAATCAGGCAATTTTAGATACGGATTTTCATTTGGAATGTGTGGACAATTTTTCTAAAAATGCAGTTCTCAAAGAAAAATATATGTCTGCTTATAAAGAATATAAAAGCTGTCTTAAGCTTCTTGATGCAGCAGATACAGACGAAAGTCTGATACAGCAGAAAAAAGAAATGCTTTCCTTTAAAATCGAGGAAATTACCAATGCTGATTTAAAGGATGGGGAAGACGAGGAGCTTATAGCGTTAAGAAACAGATATATTAATATGGAAAAGGTTATGGAGAATATGTACAGGGCAAAAGATGCTCTTTGCGGGTCCGACAGTTCTGACGGAGCAAAAAGCCTTGTGGATATTGCCTGTGATGCCCTTGGAAAGCTCAGCGAATTTTCTGATGAGAATAAAGAAATTACAGATGGACTTATTGAGCTTAAGGATAAATTATGGGATATATCAGAAACTGTTTCTGATATGGCTGACAGCATAGAAAATGAAGAAATTGACATAAATTATATAGAATCACGTCTCGACCTTATTAACAGATTAAAAAAGAAATACGCACCTACTATAGAAGATATTAAAGAGGTGTTAAAGAATGCACAGACAGAACTTGATGCTCTTGAAAACAGCGACAGGAACATTCTTGAGCTTCAAAAACGGACAGAGGAACTTTATAAGGAAGTTGTGAGCTGTGCTCAAAAGCTTTCCGGAGCAAGAAAAGAAAACGCAGTTTTTATAGAAAAGGAAGTAAAAAAACAGCTTAATGACCTTGAAATGAGTGGGGTCGAATTTAAAATTAATTTTGAGGAAATTCCCCCTGCTTCAAAGGGAATTGATAAGATTGAATTTTTTATTTCAGCAAATAAGGGTCAGGCTTTAAAGCCTCTGAATAAGATTGCTTCAGGTGGCGAGCTTTCAAGAATTATTCTGGCAATAAAGGTAATTTTAGCTGAGACAGATTCTGTAGAAACAATGATTTTTGATGAAGTTGACACAGGTGTAAGTGGAAGTGCTGCACAAAAAATTGCAGAAAAGTTAAAGCTTTTGGGAAAAGACAAGCAGGTTTTTGCAATTACGCATCTGCCTCAGATGGCGTCTTTTGCAGATACACAGTATCTTGTTTCAAAAGAAACAAAAAATGAAAAAGCTGTTTCAAAGGTTAATAAACTTGACTACGATGGCAGAAAAAAAGAAATAGCAAGAATAATAAGCGGAAGCATAATAACCGACAGTGCTTTGTCTGCATCTGAGGAATTACTTGCAGCAGGAGAGGAATATGGAAAAAGTATACGGAACAGTTAATAAAATAAAGGGAGAACGAGCCTTTGTTTCCATAAAACGAGACAGTATGTGCGGCGACAGCTGTGCATCCTGTAATCTTTGTGCGATGAAGGATACCGTTTTGAATGTTAAAAATACCATAAATGCTTCTGTGGGAGACAGAGTATGGGTTCAGATGGATGCAGGTGGTCTGCTGGCGGCATTTTTGGTTTACGGTGCTCCTGTGATAATTATATTGGCGGCAGTTGTTATTTCATCAATGGTTAATCTGCAGGGGAAGTTGACTGCTTTAGTAACAATCGGAGCGGTAATATTATGGTATATTCTGGTGAAAATTGCTGAAAAAACAGGGTTGTTGAAAGAAAAATATGAAGCGCAAATAATAGCTATTGACAGTGTGGAAGGTGATGTAAATTGATGCTTTGTTCAAAGTGTAAAAAAAATATGGCAGTTGTTTTTGTGAAAAGAATGGAGGGTGGCAAAACCTTTGATGAGGGGTACTGTATGAAATGTGCCAATGAACTTGGTATTGCACCTTTAAATGATATGATGAGTAAAATGGGCATATCTCCCGACGAGCTTGAAAATATGGAAAGCCAGATTGCTGAAATGATGGAAAACGGTGAAATAGATATGGATTCGCCTATGGGTATTATGAATATGTTTTCTGCACCAAATGACGAACCAACAGCTGACGGTATGCCAAAAGCCAAAAAAGGAAAAGACGGAAAAAGTCAGAAACAAAGTACTCTTGAAGCATTTGGTACAAATCTTAACAATAAAGCAAAGAACAATCAGATAGACAGAATTATCGGCAGAGAAAAAGAGCTTAGCCGAGTTATACAGATTTTAAACAGAAGAGCTAAAAATAATCCCGCTTTAATAGGTGAGCCGGGTGTTGGTAAAACTGCAGTTGCCGAAGCACTGGCACTTAAGATTGTTGAGGGAAATGTTCCCTCAAAGCTTCTTGACAGAGAAGTATATCTTATAGATTTTGCAGCAATGGTTGCAGGAACTCAGTTCAGAGGTCAGTTTGAAGCAAGAGTTAAAAATCTTATTGAAGAAGTTAAAAAAAGAGGCAACGTTATTTTAGTAATTGATGAAATTCATAATATTGTGGGAAGCTCATCAAATAACGAGGGAGCACTTTCTGCAGCTAATATTATGAAACCGTCTCTCGCAAGAGGAGATATTCAGGTAATTGGTGCCACCACTCTTTCGGAGTACAGAAAGTATATTGAAAAAGATGCGGCACTGGAAAGAAGATTTCAAACTGTAATAATTGAAGAGCCTTCACGGGATGAAGCAATAGAGATTATTAAAGGTATTAAGGATTACTACGAGGAACACCATAAAATCATTTTAAATGATGATATTATAAAGCAGGCTGTTATTTTGTCCGAAAGATTTATTCAGGGCAGATTTCTTCCTGATAAGGCAATCGACGTAATTGATGAGGCAGGCTCTCAGGCAAATCTAAGCAACGAGGTTTTAACTCAGCTTACTATTCTTAAGAATAAATTAAGTGCAGTTAAGAAACAAAAGGAAGAGCTTGAAGGGGAAAAAGAAGAAAATACAGATTATGAAAAGCTTGCCCAGCTGAGAAGTAAGGAATGTAAATATGAGCAGGAAATAGCAGCTTTAGAGCCACAGTTTGAGCCTACCGTTATAACTTCCGAGGATATTTCTTCAGTAATTGAAATGTGGACAAATATTCCTGTTAAAAAGCTTACCAATAACGAGTCAAATAAATTAATGACTCTTGAAGATGATATCAAGAAAGAAATAATAGGTCAGAACGAGGCTGTAGAAAAGGTTGCTAAAGCAATAAGAAGAAAAAGAGCAGGAATTGAGCTTCGTAAAAAGCCTGCATCCTTTATTTTCGTAGGACCTACAGGTATAGGTAAAACAGAGCTTGTTAAGGTGCTTGCAAAAGAGCTTTTCGGTTCAAGGGATGATTTGATAAGACTTGATATGACAGAGTATCAGGAACAGCATTCTGTTTCAAAGTTAATAGGTTCACCTCCGGGATATGTAGGCTATGACGATGCAGGTCAGCTTACAGAAAAGGTTAGAAGAAAGCCTTATAGCGTAGTTCTTTTCGATGAAATTGAAAAGGCACATGATGGTGTTTATAATATTCTTCTTCAGATTTTGGACGAAGGAAGACTTACCGATTCCCAGGGCAGAACGGTTAATTTTGAAAACACAGTAATTATACTTACATCTAATGCAGGTATAGGCTTTGGTAACGATATGCTCGGCTTTACCCAAAGTGCAGAAAGCGAAAAGGAAAATGCAAATAAAAAGCTACAGAAAATTTTTAAGCCTGAGCTTCTTAACAGAATTGATGAAATCGTTGTGTTTAACAAATTAAGCAAGGAAGATTTCAAAAAAATCAGCCGACTTGCAGCAGCTGAAATTCAGGAAGCACTTCTTGAAAAGGGTATTACTCTTATAATTGATGACGATGCCCTTGATTTCCTTGCAGATCGCGGATACAGCGAAAAATACGGTGCAAGAGAACTAAGAAGAACTGTTCAGAAATTACTTGGAGACAGAATTGCCGAGGCAGTTGTTTCAGGTCTTGCCGACTTTGGAAATATTGTAACTGCAACAGTAAAAGATAATGATATAAATCTTGAAATCAAATAACAAAAGGGAATGTAAAAAAAGTTCATAATCGTAAAAATGCTTAAAATAAATATTACTAATATATTTTTAAACTTATTAAATGGCAAAAAATATATTACTTAAGGAAAAAATCGTTTTTAAACGATTTTTTCTATTTAAACAA
>JAZNWH010000123.1:0-4345 GCA_045593265.1 Clostridia bacterium
CATATTAACGAAAATCCTATTGTGGCAATTTGTGGTGAGTGGTTTTCAGGACACGGCAAGGCTGAAAGTTTAGGTTATATCCTCAATGAAGAGAACAAGGATTTTGCCGATAAATTAAGAAAAGCTTTTGCATCGTGGTATGATAACGGTCATACAAACGAAAGCGATATAAATACCATAATATTAAAAGTTACTGTTACAGATGGTATCATTTATAAAGACGGAAAAAGATTTGAATTTTGATGGGGATTTGTTTATGAACTTCCATAAAGAAAGTGAAATGTTCAACCAGGCGGCTGAATATTACGATGAATACAGACCCAGTTATCCGAAAGAAATTATAGATTCTTTAATATCTGTAACAGGTATAACCGTAGATGCTGATTTGTTGGAAATAGGTTGCGGAAGCGGTAAAGCGACTGAACAACTTATCGGAAAAGGTTTTAATATCTTGGGTATAGACCCTGGTGAAGATTTGGTTTGTATCGGAAATGAACGATTCAAAAATGAAAATGTCAACTTTCTAAAAGGTAGATTTGAAGAATATGACTTTGAACAGAAAAAGTTTGATGTTATATATGCTGCTCAATCGTATCATTGGGTGCCTCAGCCAATCGGATATCAGAAGTGTTCCGATATCCTAAAAGACAATGGTTACATAGCTTTGTTTTGGAATATGTATATTCTTTCTGACAACGATACGGATAAAGAGTTGCTTGAAATATCAAAACGATATGGCGGTATAGCAGATTTTGTTTCGGAATCCGAATGCGAAAAAAGAGTTGATTCTATTGTATCTCAAATAGTAGACTCAAACCTTTTTGAAAAACCTACGGTAATCAGGAAACTGTGGAAACAGAACTATACTGCTGATAACTTTTACGGTTTTGCATTAACAGGTAATAGATTTATGCAAAATTCCGATGAGGATAAAATGAAAGCATATGATGATATTGTTGCTTTAGCGGAAAAGAGTGGCGGTATAATAGAACGCCCGTATTTATGTGTTTTGTATGTTGCAAAGAAAAAGTAATTTGTCCATATAAATCAAGAAAAAAGATTGATTTATTGATATCATATTTCAAGGGTGCAATATGAACGATTTAGAAATAGTTGTTACTACACAAGCATACATAAAATTACATCATAACGATGATGATTTCAGTATTGAGAGTATATGCAATGCTATAGGATATTCACGTCGTCAGCTTGACAGATTGTTTAAGAAATTTTTGCAGACAACTCTTTATGAATATGTAAATGCTATTGTCTTAAGTAAAAGTGCAGAGAAGCTGATTAACACAGATGATAATGTGCTTGATGTAGCTTTAGACAGCCATTTCACTTCCCATGAAGGGTATACAAGGTCTTTTGCAAAACGGTTTTCTGTTACTCCTGATGAGTACCGTAAGAGTCCGATTGCGATACCTTGGTATATTGGTCACCCTGCAAATCATTATCATATCTTGAAAGAAGGACGAAAAATGGAAAGCACATCAATCTGTACTGTAATACCTGTAAACAGACCGGAAAGAAAATTGATTTATATGCCTTCAAAATCAGCAACGGGTTATTTATCTTATTGTGAAGAAGTAGGCTGTGATTGGGAAGGTCTTCAAAACAGTATTCCTGAGAAGTTTGATACAGCAGCGATACTTGAGTTGCCTGAATTTTTACAAGAGGATGGTTACAGTAATATTGCTTCAGGTGTTGAAGTTCCTCTTGATTATTCTAAACCTTTACCCGACGGCTATAAAATAGCAGAACTTCCCGAATGCACATTGCTTTATTTTCAGAGTGAGCCTTATAATAATCCCGATGATTTTGGTGTTTATATCGGTCAGGTTTACAAGGCATTGGAAAACTACAACTTTAAACGCTATGGTTACAAAACTGCAGAAAATGTTGCACCGACTTTTAATTTTGGTGCACAAACTGATATTGGTGCAAGAATTGCCGTACCGGTAATAAAAATATAAAACACAAAAAATTTCGCCTTTCGTTCGCCATTGTAAGCCGAACAAGAAGAGTTAGTGTGAGAGCAGGGAAACTAATCCCTACTCTCATTTTTTCTTTCCTTGCCCATGTGTAAAAAATTTACTGCTATAACAAAGATAAAGGAGCTGACATATAATCAGCTCCTTAAATCATCATAAGCCTCGATTAACCACTGATGAGGCATAACCAATAAGTTGTTATCAAATTGATGTTTTATATAATTGTAACAAGCTTCATTAAATGATTCCTTCATCGCTT
Organism: Clostridia bacterium; assembly: GCA_045593265.1. GTDB lineage: Bacteria > Bacillota > Clostridia > RGIG6154 > RGIG6154 > RGIG8497. The sequence continues at coordinate 2,257 of JAZNWH010000123.1, forward strand.
TTTGCAATATCTGACATAACTTGTGAATTTTAAATTAATTCCCAATGACTGTGCTAATTCTGCTATTGTACTGTCATCGTCATCGGTGTACCAACAATTTCCTATTATACTGTTGATTTCTGTAAAACCTGCAAGAACAGTTTCTTCGTACAAATCTTCAAATATATCAGGACGTTTATGTTTCAATATTTTCTTAACATTTTCGGGTAGAGTTAAATAAGTTTCTTTATTCACAAAACCTGTAGATGTTACAAACAACCCATTTGGTTTTAATACTCGATAAACTTCCTTTAATGCTTTTTCTTTATCACCAATAACATTTCCAATACTACCGGCATCTGAAATAACATCAACAGAATTATCCTTAAATGGCATATTGCAAAAATCAAAAGTTGCATAATATAGATTTGGAGAATCAATTTTTTCATCTAAAAGATTTTTCCACTCTTTTACTACTGTTGATGAAATATCGCTGATGATAATTGTAGCATCTGAATTTGATTTAAGAACATACGGCATAAAACCGCCACCCGGTCCTGCACCTATTTCAAGAATAATACCGCCATGTTCTGCTATGGTTTTACCGACATTATCTAAGAAATCATTTTTTGATATTGCATTTACCCAATTGCGCGATATCCAATTGTTTTTTATAATATTCTTACTCCAAATATCATTGCTGTTTTCTTTGGGAGTAAAATATGATATCCCGTTTTCAGAAGGATCTTTATCAGTAAGGTCTAAAATCAGATTCCTATCTTCCAACAATTCATTGATACTTATTCCATATAAATGTGATAACTCAAGTAATATTTCTGTATTTGGCAATGTAGCTCCGCATTCCCATTTTGAGACAGCCTGTGGTGTAACTCCAAGTTTTTCGGATAATTCTGATTGTGATAAGTTCATTTTTCTTCTGCATAAGGCTATGCGTTTACCAAAATGAATTTGGTTTATCATAAGTTACACTCCTTTCAGTGATATTTTCAGTATAACAATATTGCTATAAACATAAAAGCGATGGATTTTTTATAATTTCATAAAAACAACAACTTAAAGTTGTGTTTATGGCTTACACAAAAATTATTTACAAACAAATTATACATACCCCCACCAAACAAATCAAATTGCTTTGTTCCTTATTGTTTATATTGAATAATTCTTGTATTACTTGAAATTCACTCAAGGAATATGTTATTGTTTTTTATGTAAGTGCAGACTATCATATTTGTGTGATACATTTATGAATCAGAGGTGGAAACAATGACACTTTACCTTAGTGAAAATATACGTCAGTTAAGGCTTGAAAAAGGAATCACACAAGAAACATTAGCTGAATTTTTAGGTGTTACATTTCAAAGTGTTAGCAGATGGGAACGTGGTGAAGGATATCCTGATATCACAATGCTACCTGTAATTGCATCATTTTTTAATGTATCAATTGATGATTTACTTGGTGCAGACAAGGTGCGTAAAGAAGAAAAAATTAATGAGTATCTTGTACTTTACGATAAAATGAAGTTGAAAGATTTGTCATTAACCTTTAATGAATATAAAAAAGCTGTTAAGGAATTCCCCGGTGATTTTCGTATATTAGTAAGATATATGCAACTCATACAAGAAGCTAAAATCAGAACCCTTTCACTGGAACAAATACTTGATTCAGCTTATGAGAAACCATCAATGGAGCTTTCCAAAATCTACGAAAACATACAAAAGCATTGCACTGATGACAGTATAAGAATATGGTCTAAAACAATTATGATTTCACATCTTATGTGGAAATATGATTGCATCTGCAATGAAGAAGGTAAATACGGTGTCTATGAAGAATATCTGCAACAAGCAGACGATATTATAAATACTCTACCTTCTATATGTAATTCAAGAGAGATAATGGTAAATGATAGAACGGATTATTATAAAGCTCATAAAAGCTCTCTTGAGAAGTTGATATTTCTTCTTCATGATGAACTCTTTGGTTACTGTATAAACTACACGGTAGAAAATAGGATCATTCAGTATGAAAGTTTGCAAAATCTTTTGATGCTTATTTATCCTGACGGAAAATTCGAAAAAAACTGTTATA
>JAZNWH010000124.1:0-8481 GCA_045593265.1 Clostridia bacterium
TCTGGCATGCTATAATAACGATCATTATTTAGTTTTGCAATATCTACTATTGAAATGTTTATAAAGTCATCGTTATTATCATCTATAGACAAGATAGAACCCATATAATCACTATCCCTTTTTAAAGTACGCAGTGAAAGAAAGCCTCCATCTGTATAACTTATCGTGTTCTCTATTAATTGCAATATACCCAATGAATATGCCGCACACCGTTCATATAATGTGATAAAATTATCTTTATTCATTAGTATTTCGGTGCGTTCCTCATATGTTTTTTTGTTGTCATTTGGATTATACACTCCCCAAAACGATGCACCAAATAGCAGATATGTTAATACATTCATATCCTTAAGATATGATAAAGTTTTTCTAGCATCCCTATATTTGGATTTCCTACTACTGGCAATAGTATTGAATTTGTTGTTGAAGCCTTTACATATTTCTCGTATTACAACTGATTTTAATTCTTTATATTGGTTGGATTTGTTCTGAAGACTAAGTTTATAAGCAATACTTTTCCATGAGCCAGTAGAGTTGGTATGATCTTCTTGTAAAAAATCCTCTATATTTTTTTGAAAAAAGGTATATACATTTGCATCTAGTGGAATGAGGGGTAATCCCGAATCTGCAAATCCCCCCTTTTCATATAACCATAATTGTCCGTAATCCATTCTTTTTTCGTCAATATGTTTTTTTGTGTATGCAGGTGTTTTTGAAAAAAGAATTCTTTTATGTAAATCATGCCCTTCCACAAATAAAATTAAGAAACGAGATATTTTTCCATATATAGCATTTAAATCCTTTTGAGATATATCTTCTGGTACTATAAAAAAAACAACATCTTTGTTGCAATTGTTCTTTTTTCGCAAAGCAAAGAAAATAGCAAGATATTGCAAACAGGAAACTTCATCATGTATACATATGTTTATATTGAATTTAAAATTTCTCCCATTGAAAAGATCAGGATTAGACACTACCATTTTTGTGATATTTGGAAAAACCCAAGGACATGCCGATAATTCCAAACAGAACTCATTACAAGTTGTCAGTTCGTTATTCAAACGCTCTATTTCCTCATCTGAAAATTTACCATAGTAATTTGTCATCATAATCCGCTCCTTCTAATCCTGCTATTTATATTTAATACTTAAAATATTTTCCAAATACATTATACTACATTATACCATTTTTTTCAACATAATATAATAAATTATCCAGAGGATTTGTTAAGTGATATAATATTGGCAAGTGAATCAAAACTCGGTATATTTGAAACAATATCACTGTGCTCAAACATATTTGTAGTTGTTATAACAATTTTTCAATATGTGTTCTACATTTTTATATATTTTCTGTCAAATCAACATACCCCCAAAAATTTATAAGTCTATAAAGGTTTTTGAAAAAGTGCATATCTTCGCTTAATGTATATCATATTTTGATATCCATATTAAAAGCCTTTGAGGTCTAATTTCCCTCAAAGGCTATTATAATTAAAATTTACATGCCAATATCATCTTCGATTTTTTATAACATTTTCTACATATTCCAGAACCGCATTTGCAACTTCTCTTCGATATGGTCTTTCCTCTGAAACAACACCATCGTAAACAAAGGGTAAATTTTCCTTAGCCGCAAGACGATTTAAAATGTTGACCGATGATAAAACAGAATTATGGCACATAGTCCTGCGTCTATCCATTTCTGTAACTTTAGATTGGTACTCTTCTTTATCAACAGACTTGTATGAATAAACTTTCATCCATAATTCCATTTCACATATTACCAAATGATATTCTTCAAATGACTTTATCGAACTATATAAAATATCGAGTAACTCATTATCGTCTTGATAAATTTCTGCAAGCTTTTTTAATGTATTTATATTTAACATTTTATACCTCATCCAACAGAATCGCTATTTGTTTCCTCACCTATAGATGTGTCATTAATTAAAAAGAAATGAATCTTATACAATGTATCAACAGATTCTTCTCTTACAACCTTACCATTCGATTCCGACAAGAAATAAAATGGTACATGCAGGGCATTTTCAATCATATACACTATATTTTCCCTTGTTGCAAGTTCCTTAGGCTCATATTTGATATTATCTAACAATACAAGTTCATCAGCAACCATAATATATCCTTCCGGATAACCGCCTTTTTGTGCAGCCTCTTCATTATATCCCAGAGAAGCTACAATCATTTTTATTGCCTGCTCGTATGTTATATTATCATCCGGAGCAAATGTTGTTGGACTGGTTCCGTTAATAATCCCCAGTTTTTTTGCGGTATATATATAATCTTTTGCCCAATGATTTCCGCCCACATCTGCAAATTGCTCGTTAATCTGTTCTGATGTTTCAAGCAAAAATGTTTTACAGATAATTTTTGTAAATTCAGCTCTTGTGATATTTGCTTTAGGCCGAAAAGTTCCGTCTTCGTACCCATTAATTATATTAAACTGTGCTAAAGTTGAAATTGAATCTTCAAGCTTTATATCAGACACATCTGAAAAAGCATTTGCCGATATAGTAAAGAAAATCATTTGAATTACTAATGTAAATAACAATATTTTTTTCATAACTATTTTCCTTTCAAAACTAAGGCTATTTAACTTTTGCCCAAATATTATTCCACTGTGTTCGTGTTGAACGAATCGCTCTAATACCCGTACCATTATTTTTTACAGTGTTTAATATCTGTCCAGTTGTCATGGTAGCATTACATACTTTTTGTAAAGTTTTAACTTCCGATGCAGGTATTGCAGAATCAGCAACAGAAAGGAAAAATGTATTGAGCATATTTTTTGTATAATTTGCTTTGCTGCTATATTCTCTAACTGTATCTATATTAGATTCTATAACAGCATTATAATAAGCCAAAGCTTCTCTAAAATACTCAAATGTTTTTGTTGCTTGCGTTTCATTTGATATATTCTTACATTGTCTATTAAAATTATCATGAGAAGCCTTTGCACTCATATAATACTCGTTAGATACAACAAAAGATAATACACCAAAAACAGCATCTTCATCAAATACCCCATACAGTTTTGATGGACTTAATGTTGCAACAGCCACTGTAGTACAACCTAATGCTTTTTGAATGCCAGTTCGTATGTTTACACTATCAATTACTGCATATACAGCTTCAGCCGCCTGTCTTTTTGCATCTAATGTAGTTTTCCAAACTTCCACATTCGCTTTCACAAAATTAACTTTTCCAATTCCCTTTGATGCGCTTGCCTGTGCATTGTTCACAGCATTATTCGCAACTAAGGACGAAGGAGAGTTAGATGATGTAGATGAGGAAGGCTTTGTTACAACTGGTTTTGTAAAACTCACATACGCAGCACTTACATATCCAGTTCGACTGCCATATTTCACTTTATAAAATCCATTTTGTACTGTTTTTCCTAGCACTGTTATTTGCTGATTAGGCGAAAATTTGCCAATAATATTCCCAGATGTAATAACAGCTGCTGATCTAACATTTAAATTATCATTGCCAGTTTTGTATACCCAAGCGGTAATTTTTTCTTCTCTTTGCGGTACAGAAAAAGTTATATAATCACAGTGAGCATATCCTGTATATCCGTTGTATTCAATAGGATAAAATCCGCTAATTTTTTCACCAACTACTGTAATTGTGGCATATTCAGGTATTTTAGACACTATTGAGGAATTCGAATTGTATGATGAACGGATATTTAATCTCAATCCATCTGTGTTGTAAACATACGCTGTTTTTCTGATAGTATTAGTGCTAATTAAACTCCATCTCTGATAGTCGGCATTTTTGTTTTCAGCTAATATTAGTTGAGATCCGTTTGTTCTTGCGGTGTCAATACCAGAAGGTGCAACTACACTACCGGGTTTATGTACTAACTCAAAAGTGTATTCACCATTACCGCAATCATTAATATAAAATAGTTGAGCATCCGAATCATCTGCTGTCCATATGTCGATTCTATCACCAATATCTATTGATGCAGAAAGGCTTTCCCCACGATTAACATCTATTACACGTCCGGATTTAGATGCATTATATTTTAATAAATACTTGCCGTCACCTTGATAGGAAATATATATTTTTTGATCATTTGAAAAATCATTTTCCCAAACCGTAACTTTTGTTCCATTAGAATCTTTCCCAGCATATACATTCATCATATATCCACTGGCAACATTTTTGATATTATATAAACCATCATTTACAGTTTTTTCTTTTTTGGGTTCTTTATATCCACATAGACATTTGCCGTTTTCTATATTATGGATTTCTTCGAAATCTTCTTGAATTTTTTCTTTAACAATCGAATTACAATCACTACATGAAAGATTAAAATATTCAGTTACAATGTGCTTTTCAGAATTTTTTGTAGTGTATTTGCTATTTATGTCCAGTTTGTTTCTAAATGTGTTTGTGTGCTTACATTCTTCATCTTTGGCATCGGCAACTTTATAATCGCATTTAATGCAAACATTGTTTGATAACTCGTGTTTTTCATCTTTCGTTTTAACTTCGTCTTGTTTAATCAAGTCATTACATTCTGAGCAATAAGTATCGTAAAAACTTGATGTTGTATGATAAGTATCATCTTTCTGATTAAATGACTCTTTCTTTAATTCATTGTATGTATTGTTATGGGTACATTTTTTATCTGTTTCTTTAGGTTCTTCAACAACAATTTCATATCCGCAACTTTTGCACTTGTTCTTAACCAAATTGTGCTTCTCTATTTTTGAGTCTTTTTGATTTGATTCAACCTTTTTCCCGCAATCACTACAAAGCTTATCATAGGTTTTGATTATAGAGTGCACATTTTCGTCTTTCTGTTCAATAGTTGTTTTCTCATTGTCAACATGAGTTCTTGAATGTGTGCAAGACTCTGTAACCTGTGAGCCATTCTTTAAAATCTTCCAATGCTGATTGCTTGCACCGGTATATCTTTCGAGTGTAACATTGCCATTGTTCTTATTAGGATTATTAGCTTGCAAAACATGACCCGAAAGAGCAACCAGTTCTATTTTATATAAATTGTTACCAACATGAGTAATATAAAATTCCTGTGCAGGAGCATCATTTGTTCTCCACAAGTCAACATTTAATCCTGCTCTTAATGGATTATTGTAACTATTTCCTCTGTTGACATCGATAACCCTTGAAGAAGAACATGCAGGATGTAATTTGTATTTGCCACCCCCACAAGCACTAATTGTATAGTTTTGTTCGGGGCTACCATCTCTTTCCCATACACATACATTCGTGCCGTCTGCGTCTTTTCCAGCATAAACATTTAAGTACCTGCCGCCATCAGCACATACAAAGTTGTATCCGCCACCGCTAAAGTCAGCAGCCTGTACGATTGTTATCATAGATAGAATCATGACAAAAGTTAAAATTACGCTTATGATTTTTTTCATAAATATCACCTTTCTTTAATTTAATGTTTTTCAACCGTTATATTAGGTAAGTAAAAACCAAATTTCATGGCTATTGCCAAAATAACATATGCGACAACACCTATTCCTACACATCCTGCAAGTTCCATACACATTCTCACACTTTCAATGCTCCAATGGCTACCGCAAGAAATCATATCACAAACTCCACAAAGTTTCTTTCTTGTAAAATATGTATCTAGTTCGAATGAGCCTACTTCATCCATACCATATGTTTTTTTGTATATTTTCTCATACAATGGTTTAAATAAAAAGACAAAAGGATTTAATTTCATCAAATTAAAACTCATTTTAAGGTATGATTGCCTAGAAACATCTTCTTTTTCCAGTCTTTTTGCAATCTTATAAAAATCCTTATCTGATGTGTCTTTACTTTTCTTGTATTCTACCAACTTGGTTATTTCTTTTCGCAGTTCCTTTGGAGAATCAAACGAAGTGTATTTGTTGATTTCTTTTACGGTTTTTTCATATTCTGAAAGATATTCATTATAGTACGCATCTAACCCTATCATATTCAAACGAGGTTTAATAACCGCCCAATTTGCATAGTTATCAGTACTGGAAATGCTTGTGCTTGAATACCAACCATAGTCATATGTATGTGCATGATATGTGGTTCCTGTATAAGCCGAATCTTGTGCTGCTGAATATGACAAAAGAATGTTCAAGCAAAATGCCTTTATTTTCAACAAGTCAATTTTTAATTTCTTCATATCAGCACTTGGATTATTATACCTTATTTCATAGCAATCATTTTCTATGATATCATCCATATGATTATGTAAGTAATTAAATAACTCATAGATATGCTTTACAATCAGTGAATTTCCGTAACAAACAGCTAGCTCTGAGAAGTAGTATATGGAAAGCTCTCGTAAAAATAATTTCTTAATATTTAACAAAGAATTTAGTGCTTTAATATATTCATCTTTATACGCATTGTTCTTCGATAAATCTTTTAATTTAAACAATAAGTTAAAATACTCACTTGCATCAATAAAATCAAGAGGGAATAAGAGGTATTCTCTAGTTATTTTTCTCATAACAACAATATCGTTTGGAACACCTTCGTTTATAGCTCTTTCATAGAATGCCTGAGCAAGTTTTTCCTCTCCATTGATATATTTTTTTTTGCTGTTTCTAAAAGTGATAAATTCATTTGTGTTCCTCCTTATTGTTTACCATTTCTTTAATGGTTTTGTATTCACTCTATGTCCTTCAAAATCATATCCGTTATGCACTAATGCCTGCCCGATTGTAGTTTGAGTTGTAACATATCTTCTAGGATTACGAGTAGCTATATATTTCCCCCGGTACTCTCTCTTTATTGTAACTGTATCGGATTCTTCATAATGGTCACGCTCATAAGTCATTGACTCTAAGTGATAATTTGCACTATTATAAACAATATTATCTCTAATCCATTGACAAACAACATACTCATAATTATTAGGCAGTCTATCCATACCCAAAGATGAATATGATATTATCTTAAAGTTTCCGTTTTCTTCTTGATATGTCATGGCATGAGTATCAGCGGTATAAACAATTGCATCAATCGGTAAAATATTTCTTAATTTATCTCCAATTTCATAATTCAATTTATTTTTAATTCTACCTTCTTGTTTCTCTTTAATAGACTTAGCTATAGTATAAGTAATCCACGCTATAGCTATCACGAGAAGAATAAACATAAACACTCCAAATCCCGGACTCAAAAAAATGCTAGGTTTTTTCGGTTCTCCGGTTATCATTCTTGTCATTTCCATTGCTTTTTGTGCCTCTGGACTCATAAAAACACCCCTTATAAATATATAACTTTTTATATGCTACCAAATTTTCTGTTCTTTTTGCTATAATACTCAATAGCTTTATTAAATTCACCTTCATCAAAATCTGGCCATAAAACATCTGAAAAATACAGTTCAGAATATGCAATTTGCCACAACATAAAATTTGAAAGCCGAATTTCTCCACCTGTCCTTATAACTAAATCAGGATATAGGATTTCAGGAGTATCAAGATTTTCTATTAAATCTTTTTCAGTAAATTCTCCTATGCCTTGATATGTTTTAAGCCAAGTATTTGTGGCTCGTATAATTTCATCTCTGCCACCATAGTTGATTGCAATGCATACGGTCAGTTTTGAATTGTTAGCAGTTTTGCCCTCTGCAAATTCAATAGCCTCACATAATTCTTCACTTAATATTGTTCTATCACCAATAACACGAATTTTATAATCATTTTCCAATGCCATGCTAGAGCATGATTCAAAAAAGTCTTGTAATATTTTCATGATAGCATCAACTTCATTTTGAGGTCTTTTCCAATTTTCTGTTGAAAATGCAAAGACGGTAAGGTATTTAATGCCTTTCTGGGACGCAAATTTACAGGTGTTTCTAAAAACTTCTTCACCTTTTTTATGTCCTTGAACCCTATGTAAACCTTTGCTTTCTGCCCATCGACCATTGCCATCCATTACGATAGCAATATGTTCAGGCAGATTTGCTTTTCCTCCCATTAAAACTCAACTCCTTTATTGCCAGAATCGGACATATAAACAAACATATTAACAACTGAAATATCAACTTTATTCTGTCTGTGATTGTGGTTTTTATATTTTCATTTTTATTTATAATGACATAAATACCGGAATATACACATATATAGGCTGCCGTTATGTCAAGGAGTAAACTGTAAAAGGAGCTATACTTTATGTAATTGCCAATAATAGCTATCCAAACAATTAATGTTATACCATATAAAATTAGCAAAACTTTACTCATTGTTTTTATAGAAAATCTAAAACTATATTTGATTTGTATTTTTTCATCCATAATCCTATTTAATAACAATTTTGAAATTAATAACGATAAATAACTTTTAAGAAAACCACCGATTGCCATTACAATAGGAATTGCAAACACATTGATGTCATAATAAATCTCGCCATCGAAATGTTTGTATTGTTCTTGTAACATTTTTATACTTGCATTTATTCCATTTAT
>JAZNWH010000125.1:0-15237 GCA_045593265.1 Clostridia bacterium
CCTGAATTAAACCCGCTATGATATTCTTTTTCCCTTCACTCATTTTTTCTCTTCTTCGTCTTGCCATAAAAAATTCCTCCTATGATATTTTTATTCTATCATAGAAGGAATCTTTTTTACAGACTTTTTTTCACACTCTCTGAACTAAAATATACTTTCTAAAAATCATCCGAGCGTTTCAAACACTCGGATGATTTTTTATATTTCAAGTTTTGTTCCTTGGTAATAATGACTAAGTATTTCCTTATAGTCTTTACCTTGTTTCGCCATTTCATTTGCACCAAACTGACTCATTCCCACTCCATGCCCGTTACCATATACTTTAAAAGTAAATTCATCATCATTTCTTATTATTTCAAAACATGAAGATTTCAAATTTAGTTTTTCCCTTATTTCCTTCCCGGATAAAATATTTTCATCTGTTATCAAGCTTTCTATATAACCATTGTTATATTTTTTCAATTCATATTCTTTTGATAAATCTATTCCAAGAATATTTAAAATTTCTTCTTTTGAAAATGTAGATGTGCTTATATAGCTTTCCTGAGTTTTATCATTTTCACTTGTAACACTTCTTAAATAAGGAATATCGCTCCCCCACACATCTTTACAATTTTGCGTATATCCATTAGAAAGAGCAAAGAAAAAAGTTGCTGCAGGTTCATCATTATAAGTTAGTATTTGATTTTTGGTATCATTCACTGCCTGTTTATATTTTGTTATCTGTTCATAACTTAAATTATCTTCATTTAATTGAAATGCCATACAGTGTTTATAATCTGTACATACATCTCCTCCTTTATGTTCTTCTAAGGCCGAATTTTTCTTTTTCAAGGCATAAGTTCTTATAGCTACTGCCTGTGCTTTTAAAGCTTCCGATTCAAAAGATGAGGGCATCTCTTTTTCAAGAACTTTTAAAACGTATTCTTCCAGCATCATTTTATTTGTTGTGTCTTCTTCTGTATTATATACAATTATTTCATTATCTTGTTTATTTAATTCAATATGCTTTATATGACTTATAGGTAGTAAAAACACAACAAAAATGCAATATAAAATTATTATTCCTGTAATTTTCATTATACAACCTCATAAAAAGATATATTTAATAGCACCGAATTAGTTGACTTTTAAAGTAAAATATTATATAATAATCGTATATGCATAAAAATTATTATTTCTAAAAATGAAAGTTTAAATTTTGAAAATTGCGAAAAGGAGAACTGTAATGAAAAATTGCATTGAACAAAATCAGGAAATAATTTCAACTCTTATAGATTCCGTTACTCAGAGAGATGCAATTTCTCCTGAATTATATTCCAAATATAACGTAAAAAGAGGACTGAGAAATTCCGATGGAACAGGTGTTCTGGTAGGTCTCACTGCTATCGGAGAAGTTCATGGTTATATGATAGAGGATAGTGATAAAATTCCGTCCGATGGAAAACTTTTATACAGAGGTATTCAGCTTAAAGAAATTCTTAAGGGTGCTATTGCTGAAAACAGATATGCTTTTGAAGAAGTATGCTTCCTTATACTGTTTGGTAAGCTTCCAACCAAAGAAGAATTACTAGCTTTCAGTGAACTTTTGGTTTCACTCAGAAAACTTCCTCCGAATTTCGTAGAAGACATGATCATAAAAGCTCCAAGCCCTGACATAATGAATAAACTTGCAAGAAATATTCTTTCACTTTATTCCTATGACAGCAATCCTGACAGCACAGAAATTTCAAATGTTATTATGCAGTCTATCAGTCTTATATCTAAATTCCCTATTCTAATTGCTAATTCATATTCGGCTAAAAGACACGTTTATAATGATGAAAGCTTGATTATACATACACCATCTGATAAACTATCAACTGCAGAAAACTTTCTTTATATGTTACGTCCTAATCATGAATACACTAAAGAAGAAGTAGAAACTCTCGATCTGTGTCTTGCTATTCATGCTGAACATGGTGGTGGTAACAATTCAGCTTTTACTACTCATGTTGTGTCATCGTCAGGAACAGATACTTATGCCGCTATATCCTCTGCAGTTAATTCTCTTAAAGGTCCAAAACATGGAGGTGCTTCCACAACTGTTGCCTTAATGTTTAACGAAATTAAAGAAAATGTAAAGGACTGGTCTGACGAAGAAGAAATTAAAAACTATCTTATAAAAATTGTTAAAGGCGAAGCCTTTGACCGCAGTGGTCTTATTTATGGTATGGGCCATGCCATTTACACAAAATCCGACCCACGTGCTGTTCTTCTAAAATCAAAAGCATCTAAGCTTGCTCAAACAAAAGGGCGGGAAAAGGAATTTCTTCTTTATGATACCGTAGAAAAACTTTCACAAACAGTATTTTCTGAAATCAAACATTCCGATAAAATGATATGTGCAAATGTAGACTTTTATTCCGGTTTTGTTTATAGTATGCTTGGAATTAAAGAAGAATTGTATACACCTCTTTTTGCAATGTCAAGAGTTGTAGGTTGGTGTGCTCACAGAATTGAAGAGATAGTTTCAGGAGGAAAAATTATAAGACCTGCTTATAAAAGTGTAACAACCAAAAGCACTTACATACCTTTAGATGAAAGATAAAATATATACAAAAAATCACATCCCAATTTTAAATTTGGATGTGATTTTAATTTCGTCTTAATTTTTCTAAAGTATCATTAAATAATTCAGGAGGAGGACACGAAAATTCCATATACTCACCTGTCAAAGGATGTACAAATCCAAGAATACCTGCATGAAGCATCTGTTGATTAAGTCCAAAACTATTTTTAACCCCATACACAGGATCACCCAATAAAGAATGTCCTATATACGCCATATGAACTCTTATTTGATGAGTTCTTCCTGTTTCAAGTTTGCATTTTAATAGTGAGTAGCCATTAAGCTCTTCAACAACTTCAAAATGAGTTACAGCATTCTTACTGTTTTTAGCTGTTACAGCCATTTTTTTACGGTCTACAGGATGTCTGCCAAGCGGCGCATCTATTGTCCCTTTATTCTCTTTAAAATGCCCTTTGGCAATGCAAGTGTATATTCTGTTGATAGAATGAACTTTAAACTGTTCAGACAATGAAGTATGTGCTAAATCATCTTTAGCAACCACTAAAAGTCCCGATGTGTCTTTGTCAATTCTATGTACTATACCAGGTCTTTGAACTGAATTAATTGTCGAAAGTGAACCTTTGCAGTGTGCCAATATTCCGTTAACTAAAGTCCCGTCTGCATTCCCGGGAGCAGGATGAACAACCATTCCCTGTGGTTTGTTTACAACAAGAAGATGTGCATCTTCATAAACTATATCAAGTTCCATCTCCTGTGGAACAGCATCAAGAACTGTAATTTCAGGCTCAGGCAACTCTATAATGTCGTCATATTTAACCTTATAACTACATTTAGTAATTTTACCGTTAACAATTAATTTTCCGTCATCAGCCATATTTTTGATAAGAGAACGGGATAATTCTGTCTTCTCAGCTAAAAAAGCATCTACCCTTATTCCGTCTGAATCACTTTTTATTATCAAAAATATCACCAGCCTTAGTAAAGCACAAAAGGAAAACTGCACTAAAAGCACCGACAACAACTAAAATATCGGCAATATTAAATACAGGAAAATCAAATAAATGAACTCTGATAAAATCAACTACATATCCTTTTGCAATTCTGTCAATTATATTACCAATAGCCCCCGACACTATAAAAGAAACAGCGATGGAAAGAAGTTTATAAGAGTATTTTCTTATCTTAACCATGAAAATAATACATATAATAGCTATTAAAACCGAAAGCGGCAACAACAAATTATTGACACTTCCAAACATACCGAATGCACCATTATAATTTTTAACAAGTGTAAATGAAAAAAAATTATCAATAACATTATATGGTCCATCAGAAAGGTTAATAAGAGCAAAATGTTTGGAGCATTGATCTGCAACAATACCCAAAATAATAAAAATATACTCCATATCTTTTATTTAAACAATTCCTCCATAACGCTTTTTTCAGATTCCATTAATGAAAGAAATTTAGTTTTGAAAGTAACAAATTCGGCCTTAATGTTATCGTATTTACTCTGTATTTCTTCACATTTTCTTTCAGCGTCTCTAATTATGTTTTCAGCCTTGGTGGTTGCTTCTCCTACAATAAAATCAGCCTTTTCGTTTGCGTTCTTTTTTACATCTTCAGCAGTATTCTGAGCAAACATAAGCGTGTTCTGAAGAGAATCTTCCATAGCACGATATTTTTTCAAAGAATCATTAAGCACAGATAATCTGTCCTTTAACTCAATATTCTCTTTATAAAGCTTTTCAAATTCCTTAGAAACTTCCATCATAAAATCATCTACTAAATCCTTATTATATCCACTAATGGATTTAGTAAATTCTTTGTTTTGAATATCTACAGGTGTTAACATAATAGTTTACTCTCCTATCTAAAAATAAATTGTATAAATGATATAAGTGCAGGTTTTAACACATAATCAATAAGCATAAATGCAACTATCGGTGAAAAATCAAGCATCATATGTCGCCTGAAAACTAAATTCAGCAAATTTCGTGCAGGTGCAAGAAGTGGTTCTGTAAGATTATATATTGCATTAGTAAATATATTGCCTTTAGAAATAGGTAAAAATGAAATAAAACAACGTATAAGAATCAAATAGCTGAATATTTCACACAAGATAGAAACAGATATTATAAGTATGTTACCAAATGTCATTGTTTACTCCTAATCCCATGGGAATATGCCATTTCGAAGTTCATCTTCAAAATTTCCCATTATATTAACATTATATGGTGTAGCAAGCATTATTACTTTGGAAATTTTTTGAACATCTCCATCTATAGCATAAATAACGCCTGTTATAAAATCTATCATTCTTCTTGCTACATCCTGAGGTGTTTCTTCCATGTTTACCACAACAGGTTTTCTCTCTTTCAGGTGAGATGCAATTTCAAGCACATCCTCATATTTTTGTGCCTTAATTACAACAACCTGTAGCTGAGTAGTGGCATGAATGTCTACAATTTTGCCTTTTTTTGTGTTTGAAATGACATTCACATTACTTTTAGCCTTTTGAAAATCATTTTCTTTTACGGTATTTAAAAGGATATCTTCATCTTCATCTTTATTTTCAAGATAACTCAGTATTGAAGACATTTTTTCTTGAAAAAAACTCATATCTTACTCTCCTATTCTATAGATTGTCCTTCTTTTTTAATATTTCCTTTTACAATAACCTCATCATAAAGCATAAGACTATTGGTTCCTTCTACACCTTCAGATGCAACAACATAATTCTCATCCTGAGCAATTATTTTTATTGTTTTGAATTCAGCTAAAGCGTGTTTAGCGATATAAACACCGGTTTGACCGTCTACAACACGAACTGCCTGTCGGGGTATTTTAATCCCTTCTGTACTGTCAAGAATAATAGTTGCTGGTAATTTTCTATTTGTAAATGCATAATGTACATATTTTTCAATACGACATGTTACTACACACTTACCATTTTCAGCTTGAGAAATATTATAAACATATGCTTTAATATCTTCATCCGAATGTCCGTCAAAATTAACAGTAATTACAGAAGCATACTCAAAATCATCTGCATACCCTTCATCAACAAGAAATGTATAATACCAATCATATCCTGTTACAAGTTTAGCTGATGATTTTTCTTCACTGATTTCAAAGTTATCTGGTAACTGATTGTAAGCAGTTACAGTAAGGTCAGGTATCATATCGGGATAAAGAATTGTTTCATAACCATCTGAAGATGAAAAATACAAACCTGCAGAATCAGAATACAAAGTTGTTTTTTCACCCAAAAGACCTGATTCAAGCTGCATTTTTTCTTCTTTCAACTTATCTATAAGCGTTCTGACACTATTGTTATCAGAAGCAGAATTTTCATCTATATTATTAACTAATTCATAATACACGTCGTTTAAATAAACTCCGTTTCCTTTATGAGATGCCTCAATTACAGAAGGTATTTTTGATTTCAGAAAATTATCTGTTGGCTGAACATTATGAATACCACCTTCGGCAATAGTAAGTTTTTCAAGACTTAAAATTCTTTCATTCAGCATCTTTACATCATTATAAATAGTTGAATCAGTTCCGTTTTCGTATACTGTAGCAAGATATTCACCCTTTGACACACGTTCGCCCTCGTCAACTGCACTATCTATAAAGCATCCGTTTTTGCTGAAAATTACATATTCATCCCGAATTATATAACCTTCTGTTTCAATATTTTTTTCTATTTTCCCTATTGTTGCAACTTTAGTGGCAATTCTGTTATCAAAAGCACCCAAAACGTTAATCAATATTACAACTAACCCCAGAATTGCAACAAGTACAATTAAAATTTTAGAAATTCTATTCATTTTTCTCCGTTATTAACTAATTCATCAACATCTATCTTTTTAGATGGGGTAATTGTTGAAATAGCATGCTTGTACACCAATTGCTGTTTTCCATCACATTCAAGTATCACGATATAGTTGTCAAAGCCACAGACAATACCCTTAAACTGAAACCCATTCATTAAATATATAGTAACCGAAATATGTTCACGCCTTGCGTAATTAAGCATTATATCCTGTAAGTTTAACTGTTTCATTTTCTATCTCCTTAATATGTTTTTTTCATTATACTATATTTTTAAAGATAATTCTATAGTTTTTACAAAATTCTCTATATTAATTTCAAAAGAATTATCGACAAAATTTGTTTCTGTTTCTCTTTTAAACCAAGTTATCTGACGTTTAGCATATCTTCTTGTTCCCATCTTTATCATTTCAACAGCTTCATCAAGAGAAATTTTCTTTTCAAGATATAAGGCAATTTCTTTATATCCTATTCCCTGCATGGAAGTACAATTACTGTCAACACCATCAGCAAGTAAAGCTTCTACTTCATCGACAAGACCTTTTTTGAGCATTATATCTACTCTTTTGTTTATCTTTTCATACAGAATTTCTCTCTGTGGAAACAAACAGAACTTAATAGCATCATAAATACTGCTTTTGGCATTTTTTTCAATATGCTCACTTTGCTTAATTCCCGTAGTTTTATAAAATTCCAAAGCTCTTATAACTCTTTTAAGATTGTTTGGATGGATAGCCTGTGCTGACTTTAAATCAATTTGCTGAAGCAATTTATGGACAGCATCATACCCTTGTTCATTAGCAATATTGTATAAAGATGCCCTATATTCCTCGTCGGTGGTTACTTCACTTAACTCTACACCATTCACAAGAGTATCAATATACAATCCTGTTCCACCCGACAATACAGGAATCTTGCCTTTTTGGTAAACGCTTTCTATTGCATCTGCAGCATCTTTTACATAGCTTGCAAGAGAATAAGAAATCGTAGGTTCTATAATATCTATCATATAATGTTTGATACCCTGCATTTCTTCTTCATCAGGTTTCGCTGTTCCGATATTCATTTTTTTATAGACCTGCATTGAATCAGCAGTAACAACTTCGCCATTTATTCTTTTGCAAATTTCAACAGCAAGGGTAGTTTTTCCTGAAGCTGTAGGTCCCATAATCACAACTATTGGCTTCTTTTTTGTCATACTATACGTTTAAACTCTTTCTCAATGAATTTCTTGTCAAATGATATTACAACAGGTCTTCCATGGGGACAGGTTTTTACTTTTTCATCGGTCAGAACTATTTTTACAAGATGTTCAAGTTCCCTATCTCCTAAACGCATATTTGCTTTAACAGCACTTTTACACGCAACACTAAATAAAGCTTTGTCCCATAAAATTTCGGGTTCATTTCCTTTTGCTATTATATCTGCAATTTCGTGAACAAGAGAATCTATAAATTCTGTTGAAACATCAGCCGGAGCCTGTCTAACAACAAATTTATTATCACCAAAGCTTTCGATTTCAAAACCAAGCTTTTCATAAATTTGGATATTAGAAAGAATAACATCTGTTTCTAATTCAGTAGAAGAAACCATTTCAGGACAAACAAGAACCTGTGAATCTATTGTTCTGTCTTTTACAAGTTTATTAAAATTAATTCTTTCGTGAGCAGCGTGCTGATCAATTAAGAGCATCTTGTTATTTTGTTCAACAACTATGTATGTGTCAAAAATCTGCCCGACAATTTTATAAGATAATTGTTCCTCCTGCTGAGTAACAATATCACAAAAGGCTTTCACTTCATCGTTTTGAGGAACGATTTGTTTTTCATTTGAAACGTCAACAGGTTTAAAAAACTCCATTACATCTTTAGAAAACAGTTCTTCGGGCTTTAAGTCATTAACCTGTTTATCAATAACGATATTTGGTGCAATGTTTTGTTGAGTACTATTCTTATACTCTTCAGTCGGTTGTTGAAATTTATAGTCCGAATAACCACTTTTAACAGCAGAAGAAGTTTGTGGCTTCACTTCTTTAATTTCACGGGATGAAAAAATTGCATTCTGAACTCCCCAGAAAACTGCATCATGGATTATTTTATCATTACTGAATTTAATTTCAAGCTTTGACGGATGCACATTAACATCAGTATGAGATGCATTAATTTCCACATATATTAAGAGAACAGGAAATTTCCCATTCATAAGCATAGTATTATAGGCCTGTTCAGCAGCAAAACATATAGTTTTCGAACGTACAGCTCTTTTATTCACATAAAAAACCTGCATGGAGCGATTGGATTTAGATGCATAAGGCTGAGAAACCAACCCCTTTACCTTTACGCCCTGAAATTCATATTCTACGTTTATACAGTCCTTCACTGCATCTCTTCCGTAAACACTTGAAAAAGCATCTGTGATACTCCCGTTACCCGGAGAATGCTTTACGATTTTACCATTATTTATAAACTTTATTGATACATCAGGATTTCCAAGTATCATCTTATCAATTACATCAGCCACATGTGCTGCTTCTGTGGAATCTTTCTTTAAAAATTTCATTCTTGCAGGAGTATTATAAAAAAGCTCGCTTACAACTAAGGTAGTTCCATCGGGACATCCTGCATCCTCCTTGGTAATAATCTTGCCCCCTTCGAGAAAAACAGATGTACCACATTCCTCTTGTCTGGTTTTGGTAATTAATTCTACTTTTGCAACGGAAGATATACTTGCAAGAGCTTCTCCGCGAAATCCCATAGTATAGAGGTTACTTAGATCTTCAATCTTAGTAATTTTACTTGTAGAATGAGGCAAAAAAGCTTTTTCAATATCATCACGTTCTATACCACAACCATTATCGGTTACTCTCATAAACGTAATGCCTCCGTTTTTTATTTCCACGGTAATTTTATCTGCACCTGCATCAATAGAGTTCTCTATCATCTCTTTTATTGCAGAAGCGGGTCTTTCAACTACTTCTCCCGCTGATATTTTATTTACAGTATCTATATCAAGTACATTAATTTTACCCATAATTACTCCCGCGCCTACAGTTTTTCTGCTTCCTTTTTTAATTCAAACAACTTATTCATTGCCTCAATAGGAGACAATATATTTATATCAATTTTCTTTAAACTTTCTATAATTTCATCCTTTGCTCCCGAAAGCATATCAAGTTGAAAATCACTATCTTCTACAATTTCCTGTTTCTTAACAGGTTTCTTTTCAACTGATTGTTCATCGCTTTCAAGCGTCGCCAGAATTTTTTTGGCATTCGTTATAACTTCATCACAAATTCCCGCAAGTTTTGCTACCTCTATACCATAGCTCTCATCCGCTCCTCCTCGTACGATTTTTCGTAAAAATACTATATCGTCTCCACGTTTTTTAGCAGTTATATAATAATTCTTAACAGATTTTATTTTATCTTCAAGAACAGTAAGTTCATGATAGTGAGTTGCAAACAATGTTCTGGAGCCAAGTTTCTTTTTATTTGAAATATATTCAACTATCGCCCAAGCTATTGAAAGACCATCAAATGTTGATGTGCCTCGTCCTATTTCATCAAGAATAAGAAGACTTCTCTGGGTTGCATTACTTAATATATTTGAAACTTCATTCATCTCCACCATAAAGGTACTCTGCCCTGCTGATAAATCATCCGATGCACCAATTCTCGTAAAAACCTTATCAACTATTCCGATTTTAGCGTATGATGCAGGAACAAAGCTTCCCATTTGTGCCATTATTACAATAATTGCGACCTGACGCATATAAGTTGACTTACCTGCCATATTAGGTCCTGTAATAATACAAAAGCTATTATCCTTATCATCTAAAAATGTGTCATTTGGTACGAATAATATGTCTTTTGAAACATCCTCAACTACCGGATGTCTTCCGTCTTTTATTTCTATATCCATAGAAACATCAACAAGAGGCTTAACATAATTATTTTCATAAGCAACAAGACCAAGAGAAGACAAAACATCAATAGTACTTACTACTTTTGCTGTTTTTTGGAGTCTTTCTGTATGCGTTTTAATTGTGTCGCGGATATCGCAGAACAAATTATACTCTCTTGCAACTATCTTTTCAGTCGACCTTAATACCAAATCTTCAAGTTCTTTTAATTCTTCTGTGATGTATCTTTCAGCATTAGTCAAAGTTTGCTTTCTGATATAATTATCAGGTACCAAATCAAGATATGATTTTGTAACTTCAATGTAGTACCCAAAAACCTTGTTATATGTTACCTTAAGATTTTTGATACCTGTTTTCTCTCTTTCCCTTGCTTCAAGTTCCCGTAGTTTTTGTGCACCATTATTTTGTGCATCCTTCCAGGCATCAAGCTGTTCATCATAACCTTTTTTTATAATGCCACCCTCACGAATAGAAAAAGGTGTGTTCTCAGTTTCTATTGACATTTCAATTAAGCCTTCGATATCTTCAAGTAAATCAAGGTCCGTATAAACTTCCATAAGCAAACTGCTTGTGCATTGTGAGAAACAATTTGAAATTGACGGAAGATGCGAAACAGAGTATTTGAGTGCAAGTAAATCTCGTGCATTTACTGTATGATACTCTATTTTAGAAATTAATCTTTCCATATCGTAAATTTCTTTTAAATGCATACGCAGTTCTTCACGGAGAGAAAGATTTTTTGAAAATTCTTCTACAGCATCCTGACGTCGCTTAATATGACCGCAAGAAACAAGAGGTTGATTTATCCAACTTGTAAGCATTCTTGCTCCCATTGCTGTACAGGTTCTGTCAAGAACACCTAAAAGAGAGCCTTTTTTTACTCCATCACGCATTGTTTTTGTAAGTTCAAGATTATATCTTGCTATACTGTCAATACCAAGATATTGCCCCGATGTGTAGTATTCAATGTGAGATATATGTTCCAGTGAATTCATTTGAGTTTCTTCAAGATAACACAACAAAACAGCAACTGCAACAGATGCTAACATATTATCTTCAGTTTCATTTTTACGATATTTCTCAGCAAAATGTTCTTTTAGTTTTACTTTTGCCTTATCAACATTCTCACTCTCGTACGAAACGCATTGGCTGAAAGCAGAAAATTTATCTGCTATATATTTTAATACAAACTTGTCCTCAGAAAGACTTTTATTGTATATAACCTCTGAAGGAGAATATTTTGAAAGTTCATTCATAAAGTCAAGTTTAGCAGATTCGCCACGATATTCTGTAGCATATAATTCTCCCGTTGAAGCATCAACTGCTGCCAAAGAAAAATCAGCTCCACTTTTTATACCACATATAAGAAAATTGTTTTTTGTTTCTTCAACAACATCAGGAATAGTTATAGTGCCGGGAGTTACAACTCTTACAATATCTCGTTTTACAATTCCTTTTGCTTCTTTAGGGTCTTCTACTTGTTCACAAATAGCAACCTTACATCCTGCTTTAACAAGTTTTGCGATATAAGGGTCGCAGCTATGATAAGGAACACCACACATAGGCGCTCTTTCAGGCTGTCCGCAATCTCTTCCTGTTAAGGTTAATCCAAGTATTTTAGATGCTTTTTTGGCATCATCGAAAAACATTTCGTAAAAGTCGCCCAATCTATAAAAAACTATGCAGTCTTCACATTGTTTTTTTATTTCAAAATACTGCATCATCATTGGTGTATACATTAATTTTCCTCCAATAGCTAATCAAGAAACATACTTATATATATTATACTTTTTTTCAGTGTTTTTTTCAATAGATTTTTGAGATTTTTTGGTTAAATATCGATATTTTTATTTTATCTGTTTACAATTTTTTTATTTTATGGTATAATGCTTTCAATAATTATCGAAAGGGTGTTTATTATGGCAGAAATTTTTGAAACATTAATGATTATAAGTTTTGGTGCTTCATGGCCGATGAATTTAATTAACTCAATAAAATCGAAAACTTCTAAAGGCAAAAGTATCTCATTTTATTATTTAATTTTCTTTGGTTATGTAGCTGGTATCATCTCTAAAATCATTGCAGATAAGTTTTTAACTCTACCATCAATTTTTTATGTGCTTAATTTGATTATGGTAGGAGCTTGTATTATCGCTTATTATTACAATAAATTTACATACGATAAGAAGTAATTATAAAATTTCAGGTCTGTAAAAGCATTGATTTACAGACCTTTTTCTTTTTGCCATTGCTTTGGGCTTATATTATACATTGCTTTAAAACTTTTAGAAAAATTAAAAGCATCATTATACCCACACATATAAGCCGTTTCATAAACAGAAAAGCCTTTAGTTAATATCTTTTGTGCATTTTCAAGTCTTGTCTTAATTAAAAATTGCTGTATTGACATTCCTGTATCTTTTTTGAAAACTCTTGAAATATGTTGTCGGGTATATCCCATATCATATGATAAATTATCAACATTAATTTCCAACATATAATTTGAATTTATATAATTTTTTATTTTTCCCGTTATATCTTTTTTATCTTCTCTTCCAAGCAAAGACGGAATTAGTGAAAACAGATAAGAAACCGCATATTCTTCTTTAAACTCATCTATGGTTCTGATGTTCCATAAGTTCAAAAATATTCCTGCATCGCAATTCATAACAGGACAATCTATTTCGCTTAACCTTTGAGCTAATGTTCCGTTAAATTCTACCCATATATATTCCCATGGATTATTTTTATCAGCTTCATATGTATTTACTTCACCGGGTTTAATCAAAAACAGTTGCCCTTGTTTAACTTTAAAATTCCCATTGGGAGAGTTTAAAACACCTTCACCTTTTACCACACAATGTATCAGATAATTTACTCTTATTGCAGGTCCAAAACGATGGCTTGGTTTACAAGCTTCATGTCCAATATTTACAGGATTAATATCTTTAAAATCTTTATTTTCAAGAATTATTGCTTCGAACATTTATCATCACACTCCAACATGTTACATTATACCATATTTTTGTTACCAAACACAATGGTTTTTTAAAAATAATCGTATATAATTAAATCATAAATTTTAAGGAGGGTAAACTGTTATTATGATCAAAGTTACATTTATCGGTGCAGGAAGCACAGTATTCTGTAAAAACGTACTTGGCGATATAATGTTTGCCGACGCAACACACGATGTTGACATCGCTTTGTATGATATTGATGCTCAAAGAATCGAAGATTCAAGACTTGTAGTTGAAGCAATCAACAAGAAGTATAATGAAAGCAGAGCAAGAATTAAATGCTATGTTGGTGTTGAAAACAGAAGAGAAGCTTTAAAGGGTTCCGATTTTGTTATTAACGCTATTCAGGTTGGTGGTTACGAACCTTGCACAGTTATTGATTTTGAAATTCCAAAGAAGTATGGTCTTAAGCAAACTATTGCCGACACATTAGGTATAGGAGGTATCTTCAGAGGACTTAGAAGTATTCACGTTATAAAAGACATAGCTAAAGATATTGAGGAAGTCTGTCCTGATGCGTGGCTTCTTAATTATACTAATCCTATGGCAATTATCACGGGATATTTGCAGAGATTTACGAATACTAAAACAATAGGTCTTTGCCATAGTGTTCAGGTGTGTTCAAAAAATCTTTTAAATGATTTAGATATTAAAGTAGACGGCTTCGTTGATAAAATTGCAGGTATCAACCATATGGCATGGCTTCTTGAAATCAAAGACACTAAGGGAAATGACTTATATCCTGAAATCAAAAAGAGAGCTCTTGAAAAAAATGCAAAAGAAAAACACGGTGATATGGTAAGATATGAATATATCAAGCATTTAGGTCATTACTGTACAGAATCAAGCGAACACAATGCCGAGTATAATCCATTCTTTATTAAACCAAATTACCCTGAATTAATTGAAAAATTCAACATTCCTATTGACGAATATATCCGTCGTTGTATAAATCAGATTGACAGTTGGGGAAAACAGCGTGAAGAGTTATTAAACGGTGGAGATATAGAACATACAAGAAGCCACGAATATGCTTCAAGAATAGTAGAAGCAATGGTAACTAATGTTCCATACAAAATCGGAGGTAATGTTATAAACAACGGTCTTATAACAAATCTTCCTGATAATGCTTGTGTTGAGGTTCCTTGTATGGTGGATGGCACAGGTATTCAGCCTACATATATAGGTGCACTTCCCCCACAACTTGCTGCTATGAATATAACTAACATTAATCCTCAATTACTCACAATAGAAGCTGCAGCTACCGGTAAGAAAGAACATATTTATCATGCTGCAATGCTTGACCCTCACACAGCAGCTGTGCTCTCTATAGATGATATTGTTGCTATGTGTGATGAAATGTTCGAAGCACACGAAAACGCAGGTTTCAAAATTCTTTAAAAAACAAAAAACACGGTATATGAAGTGAACCCCAAAGTTTAGACAAAATTTAATATTTAATTGCTTGTGAATGAGTTCGGTATTGTACCGGACTCATTCCTTTTAGTTTTAAAGAAATTCTTTCGTTGTTGTAGTAATGAATATATTTCTTTAATTCATCAATGAAAGCGTTAACGCTTTCAAATTTTTCACCATAAAACATTTCAACCTTTAATATACCAAAGAAATTTTCCATAGCTCCATTATCCATACAGTTACCTTTTCTTGACATACTTTGAGTAATATTATGTTCCGATAATAATCGTTGATATTCTGCGTGTTGATATTGCCAGCCTTGGTCTGAAGGCAGTGTGAGAAAATTTCTGTAAATTCAATTTTTCTATGATAAAATATTCGTGATTTTGGGCAGGAACAGCCAGATTATGGCTTTCCTGCCTTAGCTGTAATATAGCACGGATTTTACGTCATGTCAAGGGCGGTCTC
>JAZNWH010000126.1:0-13457 GCA_045593265.1 Clostridia bacterium
AAATAGCTGTTTTTCATCGTTGTCGGTCTTATAATACGAAAGTATTACTGCGACCTGTCGCCTTGAAAAATCAACAATTTTATCTTGCTTTAGGTTCGAAGAATTTTCGGAACTGTGTTTTGGCGTTAATGTGAGGCAAAATCGCAGTAAATGCTGACGCATTTGCGAGTATTTTAACGATACAGTAGCGTAAAAACACGTTCCCAAAACGGGTTCGGATATTAACGCAACTGCTTAAACAGGAGAATTAAACATATAAACAGCCCCGCTGTGGGGAGAAAGGCTGTGTAATTACAATGGATAAACCAAAGTACAAAAGAGTAATACTCAAAATCAGCGGTGAAGCACTTGCAGGCGAACAGAAGTTTGGTCTCAATCAGCCAACTATTGATGGTATCTGCGACGTTGTTAAAGAATGTTGTGATATGGGTGCAGAAATCGGAATTGTTGTAGGTGGAGGTAATTTTTGGCGAGGCAGAAGCGGAAAGGATATGGACAGAACAAGAGCTGATCATATGGGAATGCTTGCAACAACTATCAATGCATTGGCTATTGCTGATTCTCTTGAAGCAAAGGGTGTTCCCACAAGAGTACAGACAGGTATTGAAATGCGTCAGATTGCAGAACCTTATATAAGAGGTAAAGCAGTAAGACATCTTGAAAAAGGCAGAGTAGTGGTATTTGCCTGTGGTTCAGGTAACCCATTCTTCTCAACTGATACGGCAGCAGCTTTAAGAGCAGCTGAAATTGGTGCAGATATAATCCTTCTTGCTAAAAATGTAGATGCAGTTTATGACAGCGACCCCAATATAAATCCTGATGCTGTTAAGTATGATAATCTTGATTATATCAGCATTTTAAACAGCAGACTTGGTGTTATGGATTCAACAGCAACATCCCTTTGTATGGATAATGATATTCCTATTTTGGTATTTGGAATTAATGAGCCTTCAAATGTTATAAAAGCGATTAAAGGTGAAAAAATCGGTACAATGGTAAAGTCAGACAAATAAAAGAAAAGAGGTAAAATAATGAAAAGAGATTACAGTGCAGTAACAACAAAAATGGATAAAACAATAAGTGTTTTAACATCAAACCTTGCTACAATCAGAGCAGGAAGAGCTAACCCTGCAGTTCTTGATAAAATTACAGTAGATTATTATGGTGTTGCAACACCTATTCAGCAGGTAGGTAATATTTCTGTACCTGAAGCAAGAACAATTATTATTCAGCCTTGGGATGCAACAATTCTTGGTGATATTGAAAAGGCTATCAATACTTCCGATTTAGGTATTAATCCTGCAAACGACGGTAAAGTAATAAGACTTAATTTCCCACCGCTTACTGAAGAAAGAAGAAAAGAGATTGTAAAACAGGTTCATAAAGAAGGTGAAGAATCAAAGGTTGCAATCCGTGCTATAAGACGTGATGCTTTAGAAAGCTATAAAAAGCAGCAGAAAGCTTCAGAAATAACAGAAGATGACCTTAAGGATATCGAAAAGGATATTCAGGATCTGACAGATAAGAACATCAAAAATATTGATGAAATTATAAAGAAAAAGGAAGCTGAAATTCTTGAAGTTTGATATTGATATGCAAAATGTTCCTCTCCATGTGGGTATAATAATGGATGGTAACGGAAGATATGCTACAGCTAAAGGATTATCTCGTTCCGAGGGGCATAAAGCAGGTGCCGAAACCTTAAGACAAATAGCTCTTGATGCAGCTGATATAGGAATAAAATATCTTACAGTTTATGCATTTTCAACCGAAAACTGGAAACGTCCTAAAGATGAAGTTGCAGGCATAATGAAGCTTTTGTATAAATATCTTAAGGATTGGGATAAATACATAGGAAACCGTCATGTGCGTGTTAAAGTTATAGGAGATACATCGGATTTTGACCCTACATTGAGAGCTATGATTTCTGTTGTTGAAAACAGCACCAAAAAAGAAACAGAGCTTACTTTAAACATAGCACTTGGATATGGTGGCAGAAATGAAATTGTAACGGCTGCGAAAACCATGGCAGAGGATTACAAAAAAGGGAAAATAAGTCTTGATGATATAGACGAAAATGCTTTTTCCCAATATCTTTATACATCTGATATGCCTGATCCTGATTTAATTATCAGACCGGGCGGTGAGGTGAGAATAAGCAATTTTCTGGTGTGGCAGAGTGCTTATTCGGAATTTTATTTTACAGATACTCTATGGCCTGATTTTACTAAAGAAAATCTTCTCGAGGCTGTTATGTATTATCAGTCAAAGCACAGACGCTTTGGTGGATTATAATTGTTACGCTGCGCCTTATCATTTGATAAGGCGTAGATACTATGGAGGAAACTATGAAACAGAGAATTATAACCGGGCTTATAGGAATAGTTGCTTTAATTGTGGTGTTATTACTTGGTGATATTGCAATATCTGTTGCTGCTTTTGCAGTTATTTTGGTTGCAATGTACGAACTTATGAGTTCTGTTGGTATTAAGAATGAAAAACCATTGTTTGTTATAAATTTAATTTTCACAACACTAATTTATGTTGTTATGCTTTATAATCCACAGTATACTTATGTAACCTTGTATTTGTATATTGTATCTCTTCTTTCAACGATGGTTTTCACTAATGGTAAAACTAAATTTACCAATGTTGCAATGTCCTTTGTAACTTTGGGATATGTTTTGTTTATGCTTATTCATATACCACTGATTGCAAAACTCAGATTTGGAATTTTTTATGTAATTTTAATTCTTCTTGGTGCTATTGCAACCGATACCTTTGCTTATTTCACAGGTGTAACAATAGGTAAACATAAGCTTTGTCCGTTAATGAGTCCTAAAAAGACTATTGAAGGTGCAATAGGCGGTGTTATCGGTACAGTTGTTGTATTTTTTGTCTATTCGCTTATATTAAATAAATTTGCAGGAATAAATGTAAATTATCTGTTGATGATAGTTCTTGCAGTATTATGTGCTATAGTTTCAGAAACAGGAGATTTGTTAGCATCTGTTATAAAAAGGCAGTTTGGGATAAAGGATTTTGGTAATATTTTGCCGGGACATGGTGGAATAATGGACAGAGTTGACAGTATAAGTGTTGTTTCACCTCTTGTTTTCTATTTTGTTACAACATTTACAGTATTATTTTAGGAGCTACAAATGAAAAATATAAGTATATTGGGTTCTACAGGTTCTATAGGAACACAAACACTTGATGTAGTAAGACGAAGTGATAATTTAAAAGTTATCGCTATTACAGGAAATAAAAATATCAAGCTTCTTGAGGAACAAATAAGAGAGTTTGCTCCGTTAAAAGCAGTGGTAGCAAATAAAGAACTTTATGGCGAGTTAAAAAATAAAGTAAGGGATACAAATACTCAAATTCTTTGTGGTGAGGAAGGATTAATTGAAGTCGCTTCAATGGAAAAAGCAAATTGCGTTGTTTCCTCTCTTGTAGGGATTTCGGGTCTCAGGCCTACTCTTGCTGCTGTTGAAAGTGGTAAAGACATAGCCCTGGCGAATAAAGAAACACTGGTAACAGCAGGTGAGTTCTTTATGAAAAAGGTAAAAGAAAACAATGTTAAGCTTTTACCTGTGGATAGTGAACATAGTGCTATTTTTCAATGTTTAGAGGCACAAAATTCAGATAAATTTATAAAAAAGATACTTCTTACCTGTTCAGGTGGACCTTTCTTTAATAAAACAAGGGAAGAACTTTCTGATATGACTGCAAAGGATGCATTGAAACATCCGAACTGGAGTATGGGAAACAAAATTACAATAGACAGTTCAACACTTATGAATAAAGGCTTTGAAGTAATAGAAGCAAAGTGGCTTTTTGGAGTTGATGTTGATAACATTGAGGTTATAGTCCATCGTCAGAGTATTATCCATTCAATGGTTCATTTCTCTGATAATTCGGTTATAGCACAGTTAGGACTTCCTGATATGAGAGTTCCGATAAGCTATGCACTTAATTATCCTTATCGCGAAAGGGTTGAAGAAAGTGGAATTAATTTCTTTGATTGTTCTCCGCTTACCTTTGAAAAGCCTGATGAAGAAACCTTTAAGTGTCTTAAGCTTGCTAAAGAAGCAATAATAACAGGTGGAACAATGCCTGCTTTTTTAAATGGTGCAAATGAAGTTGTTGTAGAGCAGTTTTTAAAAGGAAATATCAAGTTTAATGATATCGGAGATTTAATTGAAACAGCCATGAATACTTACAAGCCTGTTTTCAATTATAATCTCGACGATATAATAAATGCTGACCATATAGCAAGAAATTCAGTATATTCATTAATTGGAGGCTGTTAATGCTTACATTAATTTTCTCAGTTTTAATATTCGGTTTGCTTATAGGCGTTCATGAGGCAGGTCATTTGATTGCAGCTAAAAAATGTGGTGTTCTTGTTCATGAATTTTCCATAGGAATGGGACCTAAGCTTTTTTCTTTTACTAAAGGGGAAACTTTATATTCTTTAAGATTGATACCTATAGGTGGATTTTGTAATATGGAGGGCGAAGATGGTGAATCTGATTCAGAAAAGGCATTTTGCAACAAGCACCCTCTTAAAAAGATTATAATACTTGTGTCAGGAGCTTTTATGAATGTCCTTTTAGGATTTTTGTGCTTGTGCATAATGTTTTCCTTTTTGAATACATTACCCACAACTGTGGTAGATTCAGTTTCGGAGAATGCACCTGCATACACGCAGGGGCTTGCAAAAGGAGACAGAATTTTAAAGGTCAATGGGAAAAGGATATTTGTAAAAACCGATATTGATACACAAATGTATTTTTCTGACAATAAAGATGTAACTCTTACTGTACAAAGAGGAGAGAAAATTAAAGAGCTTACTGTTTCACCATATATGGAAGAAGGAAGAAATTTAATTGGTATTACTCTTAAACAAGAAGAGAACACATTTTTAAATTTACTGGCATTCTCATTTAAGTATACGATTTCTATATGCAGTTCAGTTCTTATGACATTAGGAATGCTTATAAAGGGGACTATATCCTTCAATGAAACTTCAGGTCCTGTAGGGATAGTTACGGTTATCGGTCAGGCTGCATCAGGAATTGTGAATAAAGATATGATTTTTAATTTGCTTAATATTACAGCACTTATTACAATAAATCTTGGTATGTTTAATCTTATTCCTTTACCGGCCCTTGATGGTGGTCGAGTAGTTTTTGCTTTAATTGAGCTTTTTACAAGGAAAAAAGTTTCTGCAAAAATAGAAGGCTATGTTCACGGAATAGGAATGGTGGCTTTACTCGTACTGATGGTGTTTGTAACGTATAATGACGTTTTAAGATTGTTCTGATATTGGAGATAATTATGAAAAAAGAAGTTAGAATAGGTAGTAAAGTTATAGGCGGAACAAATCGTGTTGCAATACAGTCTATGACTAATACAAAAACTGATGATGTTGAAGCTACAGTTAATCAAATTAAAGAATTACAGGATGCAGGATGTGAAATTGTAAGAGTAACAGTTCCTGATGTGGAAACTGCAAAAATAATTGATAAAATCAAAGAAAAGATTTCTATTCCTCTTGTTGCAGATATTCATTTTGATTATAAAGCAGCTCTTGAATGTATTGAGCGAGGAATTGATAAAGTTAGAATTAATCCCGGTAACATAGGCGATGCTGACAGGGTAAAAGCAGTTGCTTTAGCTGCAAAGTCAAAAAATATACCTATAAGAATTGGTGTTAATGGTGGCTCTCTGGATAAAAAGCTTATTTCAAAATATGGGTATGCAAGTGCTGAAGCTATGGTTGAAAGTGCATTACAGGAAACATCACTTCTTGAAAGATATGATTTTGATAATATTGTGCTTTCACTGAAAGCTTCTGATGTTAAAAGAACTGTGCAGGCATACCGTCTTATAAATGAAAAGTGCAATTACCCTCTTCATATAGGAGTAACAGAAGCAGGGAGTGAGTACTCAGGACTTGTTAAGTCTTCTATAGGTATTGGAAGCTTGCTTCTTGATGGAATAGGAGATACCATAAGAGTTTCTCTTACTGCTGACCCTGTAAAAGAAATTTATGCAGCACAGGAAATATTAAAATCATGTTCACTTATAGATTCAGGTGTAAGTATAGTATCCTGTCCTACCTGTGGACGTTGTAACTATAATTTAATTCCCATAGTAAACGAACTTGAAAAAAGAGTACGCAGCATACAAAAAAATGTAAAGGTTGCAGTTATGGGATGTGTTGTGAATGGGCCCGGAGAAGCTAAAGATGCTGATATGGGCGTAGCAGGCGGTAAAAATGAATGTATCTTTTTTAAAAAAGGAGTTCTTGAAAGAAAGATACCTTTTGAAAAAGTTGTAGATGAATTGATTGAAGAAATTAACAATTTTTAATGTCCTATATTACGGACACACAGAATGATAATATATATATAAAGAAAAGGAGGTAACAATGAAATTTTTGGAAGTGTTCAGAGAAGTGCAGGCATCTCCCGTAATGCTTTTGGCAGAAGTTCTGCACGTAAGTCTGAAACCTAATACAAATACAATGATAGTTCAGCTTGAAGTACCTTATGAATTTACTGAATCGGAAAAAGAAGATGTTGCAGGTGCAATTTCTTCAGCATATGGTGGTGTGAATGTAAAAGTTGAATATAAGGTAAAAGCTTTTGATAAGAAAGAAAGTCCTGTTATTTACGGAAGAGCAATAAAAGAACCCGTTATTGAAAAAATAAGTAATATTGATCGTTACTACGGAAAGGTTACTATTGAGGGACAAATTATTAATACAGATGAAAGAGAAACAAAAAAAGGAAAAATACTCTATAAATTTGATGTAACTGATAAAAGCTCATCAATTACCTGTAAATTAATTCTTTCTAAAGACGATGCAGAGAGAATTCTTCCTGAACTTAAAAAAGGAAAATACATAACACTTTCCGGAGAAGCAGGCTATGACCGTTATGATAATGAGGTAGGTATTTTTGCTGACTCTATTATGAAGGCTTCTGCTCCTGTCTATAAAGACGATGTAGAAAAAGCGAGAGTTGAACTGCATCTTCATACTAAAATGAGTGCTATGGACAGTGTTATTGAAACTGATAAGGTAATAGAAAGAGCAGCAAGCTGGGGACAGAAGGCAATAGCTATAACCGACCATGGTGTCGTTCAGTCTTTCCCTGATGCTCTGGATGCAGGAAAAAAATATGGCGTAAAAATACTTTACGGAGTAGAATGTTATCTTATAGACGATTCTGTGAAAATTCTTAGCAGAGATTGTGATGCAAGCTTTAACGATACTTTGGTTGCAGTTGATATTGAAACAACAAGTCTTAGTCCTCTCACAGGTACGATTATCGAATTTGGTGCAGTTAAAATCAGGGGAGGTCAGATAATTGAAAGTTTCAGCGAGCTTGTAGACCCGGGAAAAGCTATAGGTGAAACTACAACGAATCTTACAGGCATAACCAATGATATGCTCACAGGCAAACGAACAATAGCTGAAGTTATGCCTGATTTTCTCGAATTTATAGGCGATGCCCCTTTAATTGCACATAATGCAAACTTTGACTATAATTTTATTCAGTATGAATGTGAAAAATTAGGATTAAAACTTAATAATGTGTATATAGATACTTTAGAGCTTTCGAAACTTGCTCTTGACGGACTTAAAAAGTTCAAACTGGATACTATAGCAAAACATCTTAATATTAATATGGGCTCTCATCACAGAGCAACGGATGATGCAAATACCTGTGGTATGATTTTTATAAAAATTGCAGAACAGATGAAAAATGAAGGTTATACAAAGCTTTCTGATTTCAATTTGAAATATACTCAGAACGACTATAAGAAAGTAAATTCTTATCATGCTGTTATTTTAGTAAAAACGCAGGCAGGTATGAAAAACTTATATAAAATAATCTCGGAATCTCATTTGAATTATTTTTATAAAAGACCAAGAGTTCCTAAACGAATTCTTCAGGAATATCGCGAGGGACTAATTATCGGATCTGCCTGTGAAGCAGGCGAACTTTATGATGCGGTAATATCAGGCGCAAGCCATGATAAGCTTTTGGAAATTGCTTCTTTTTACGATTACCTTGAAATACAGCCACTTGGAAACAACCGTTTTATGCTCGATAACGGAACTGTTAACTCAATGGAAGAAATTAAAAATTTCAACAGAGTTATAATTGATTTGGCAAAAGAACAGGATAAATTGTACGTGGCGACCTGTGATGCTCATTTTCTTGACCCTGAGGACAAAATATACAGAGCTATAATTCAGGCAGGGCAAGGGTACGATGATGCAGACAGGCAAGCACCGCTTTATTTCAGAAGCACAACTCAGATGCTTGAAGAGTTTGATTATCTTGATGAAGAAACTGCATATAATGCTGTTGTAACAAATACAAATTTAATTGCTGATATGATTGAATCCGACCTTCAGCCGATTCCCAAGAAGCAATATGCTCCTCGTATTGAAGGGGCCGAAGATGATGTTCGTAATATAACTTATCAGACAGCTCACGAAATATATGGCGACAGAATGCCACAGTTTGTTATTGACCGAATTGAAAAGGAGCTTAACTCGATTATAAATAACGGATTTTCAGTTATGTACGTTATTGCTCAAAAGCTTGTTTGGAAATCTATAGCTGACGGTTATCTCGTAGGCTCCCGTGGTTCTGTAGGTTCATCCTTTGTAGCATTTCTTATGAAAATTACAGAGGTAAATTCTCTGTGTCCTCATTATGTATGTCCTAACTGTAAATATAATGAATTTTTCCAAAATGGTGAAATCGCCTGTGGCATTGACTTACCTGATAAGCTTTGTCCTGAATGTGGTACACCTCTTTACAAGGACGGTCATGACATACCTTTTGAAACCTTTTTAGGATTCCACGGAGAGAAAGACCCTGATATTGACCTTAATTTTTCAGGTGAATATCAGTCAACTATTCATAAGTATACAGAAGAGCTTTTTGGTGAAGGCTTTGTGTTTAAAGCAGGAACAATTTCTACTCTTGCAGATAAAACAGCCTACGGGTATGTTGTAAAATATCTGGAAGAGAGAGGAATACTTGCTACAAATGCTGAAAAGAACAGACTTACCCTTGGTTGTGCAGGAGTCAAGAAAACAACAGGACAGCATCCCGGTGGTATGGTAGTTGTTCCGTCCGATATGGATATTTACGATTTTTGTCCTATTCACAGACCTGCAGATAAGGATGATGCAGACTTTATAACAACCCACTTTGATTACAGCAAAATGAAAGGAACACTTTTAAAGCTTGATGAACTGGGACACGATGATCCTACATCACTAAGAATGCTTGGAGACCTGACGGGGATAGATGTTCAGAAAATTCCATTAGATGATAAAAAGGTTATGAGTCTTTTCCATACAAACGAGGCACTTAATTATTTGCCTGAATATATGGAAGGAGAGACCTTTATAGATGTTGTGGGAACCTATGCTATTCCTGAGTTTGGTACAAGCTTTGTAAGGCAGATGCTTATTGATACCAAACCTGAAACCTTTAGTGAACTTATACGTATTTCAGGTCTTTCTCATGGTACTAACGTTTGGCTTGGAAACGCACAGGAGTTAGTTAAAGCAGGAACTGCAACCTTAAAAGAAGTTATCTGTACCCGTGATGACATTATGGTTAATCTGATGCATATGGGTATGGAGTCAAAAGATGCCTTTGATATAATGGAATTTACCCGTAAAGGCAAATTTAAGCAGCATAAGGATTTAATACCTAAAATGGAGGAATCTAATGTTCCCCAGTGGTACATAGATTCCTGTCTTAAAATCAGCTATATGTTCCCTAAAGCTCATGCGGCGGCATATGTAACAATGGCTTTCAGAATTGCCTGGTTTAAAGTGTATAAACCTCTTGCTTTCTATCAGACATACTTTACTGTAAGAGCAGATTTATTCGATACAACCATTATGACAAAGGGAATTGAAAGAACAAGAGATGAAATACGCAAGCTTAAAAACAGTGATGAAAAGCTTTCTGCAACAAATCAAAGTATTCTTACGATACTTGAAGTTGTAAATGAGATGTATACAAGAGGTTTTACTTTCCTACCTGTAAGCTTGTATGAATCTGATGCGAAAATGTTTCTCGAAAAAGACGGAGCAATATTGCCACCTCTTAATGCTATGGCAGGTCTTGGTGAAAATGCAGCCATCGCTATAGCAGAAGCAAGAAAAGACGGAGAGTTTTTATCTATCGAAGACTTAAGACTAAGGAGTGGAATAAATAAAACAGCCTTAGAGGTTCTTCGTCTTGAGGGATGTCTCGATGGTATGGAGGAATCAGACCAGATTCAATTCTTTACCTTTTAACAATCAAATTAATTTTGGAACTGTAAATTTTAAATTTACAGTTCTTTTTTTAGTATATTTTGGATAAATTTTGCATAAATATATTAATATAAAATTATTCAGGGGGATAAATATGGAAATTTTACTTAATAATGAGGTCAATTTAAAAGGTACAGTTGTCAGTGGAATTGAATACAGCCATGAAATTTATTCAGAAAAATTCAATAAGTTTGTTTTAAGAGTTCCAAGACTGAGTGAAAATTATGATGAGGTTATAATTACTGCCTCAGAAAGAATAACAGAAGGACTTAATATAAAAGAAGGTAATGAAATAAAAATCGAAGGACAATTCAGATCATATAATAATTATACCGAAACAGGCAGCAGACTTGTACTTACTGTTTTTGCCAAAAATATCGAATTTTGTGATGATATAAACGATGATCCTAATGCTATATATTTAAATGGATTTATATGTAAAGAGCCTGTGTACAGAACTACACCTTTCGGGCGTGAAATCTGTGATGTGCTAATTGCTGTAAACCGACAGTATGGCAAATCCGATTATATACCTTGTATAACATGGGGCAGAAATGCAAAATTCACAGGGAACCTTGAGGTTGGTACAAACATAAAAATCTGGGGACGTATTCAAAGTCGTAACTATCGTAAAAAAGTATCCGAGGACGAATTTGTTGAAAAGACAGCCTACGAAGTTTCTGTAACAAAAATGGAGATTGTTCAAAAAGAAGAGGAAATGTATACTGTTTAAAAATTAACAAAATTTGTCGACATAAGAAAAACATAACTGTATATAACTTTTTTAAAAGCTTAAAATAGTATTGTGATTTCGAGCAAAAGCATTTTTTACTTAAAAATATTTTTGATCTTAATCACTAAAATATACAAGGAGTGTTTTTAAAATGTCTAAATCTAAAGTAGTAGTACCAGAAGCAAGAGAAGCTCTTGACAGATTTAAAATGGAAGCTGCAAGCGAAGTTGGTGTAAACTTAAAGCAGGGTTACAACGGCGACCTTACTTCAAAGCAGGCAGGTTCAGTAGGCGGTCAGATGGTTAAAAAAATCTGTCCTGAACGAAGTGTGAGCTATGACCGCAATTATAGATGGCTTGACGGACACCTAAAAACCATTAGCTACACCTATACAGTAACAGCATAACACAAACACCCTCAAAGGATTTCTTTTCCTCTGAGGGTGCTTTTTTTATCTCTTGGCATATTCAAGATATTTTTTATACTTCCCGAACATAACGGCTTTTGCATACTGTGTCATATATTCATAGTCTGGCTGTCCGTCGTCGGTAATGGGCAAGAGTATTTTCTGCCTTGCCATTCGGTTGCCGTTAAACTTGTAGCCGTATGTGTATTTGACTTTCTGCTTTCGTATCAGCATACTACAAAACAGCAAGATATACTTTCCGTCGTCGGCGTCCTTCAAGTGTAGGCGTTTAACATCGTCTGAGAACACACAACTATATGGGTGGTAAAAGGCTTCTGCTACGCTGCCGTTATAGTTTACCCCTAAAACATTATGGTCAAGTGTTTCGTTTGGTGTGTTTATCCAATTAGTGACGCCGTTGTTCAATTCTGTTGCCCCGATGAAAGGCAAGTTTCCGCTATCCATATCAGCAGTAGTCAAGCGTTTACCTGCTTTAATATCGAATATATCAGCAATAGAGAACTCTTTCCACTCTTTTTCCGCAAGTGGTACCGGTGGCGTTTCAAGTTCCGCATTGACAAAATCAATGTATTTCTGTTTGAGTTTGTCCTCTCGCTCCCTGATGTACTGCTCCATAAAGGCATAGTCTGGCTGTCCGTCGTCTGCTATCGGTAACATTATCATTATCTTTTTAAGTCTTTTTTCACTAATTGAATGACCGTGACTGAATAAGCTCCGCTGCTTTGTCGTACTCGCACACAAGAAAAGCATTACAAGTCTGCTCTTTGTGTTCTTGGGATACAATGCTGTGCAGTGGCTGTCTAAATAGTAGTCGTGCGGTTGATAATATGCAATACCAACGCCGCCGTCGCCGTCGTTGTTTAGTGACATAGAGTTGCCGTCATAAATAGATTTATCGTTTTCTTTTACAAACGCTTTCAGTCCGTTGTTGATATTTTTTGCAGATACAAGCGGATAATCTCCGTCGGTCAAACTATTCATTTTGTTTTGATTTCCTCGATTGTATTCAAATAAATCAATTAGCTTGAACGCTTTCCATGTTCTATCGTTAAGGCTCAACATTCTTGTCAACCTCCCCGAACAGATACTCACGCCCTTGCATAACCATTGAAAATTCAAATGTCAAATAATCCCCGATAGATTTTTCAAAGTCCGCTTCGGTTGGTATTTCGTCATTGAAATAGTAAAAACTATGTAGCCACTCGTCAGCAGCTTCTACTGTTGTATATACACAGAATTTGCTCTCGGCTTCCATTTCTTCACGCCATACAGACAAAAGATGTGCTTTGCGGTCTTTTGCGGCTTCGGTTTCGATTAGTCCTATATGCGGAGCTACCTTGTAGCCGTCATTTTCAAAATTGATAAATTTACAAATCTTGTCCGTTTCGTGCGGTATGCCTGCCGTAAAGACTGCGATACACGGAACAGTACCCACGCCGTAAAAGGTGTCTTTGCTCAATGAGATAACTCCCTCAAGAGTATGATGTTTCAAAATGCTCTCTTTGACAGCTTGCTCGTCCTTGCTCTTTCCGGTCATAGCAGACTGCGGAACGATAACGGCACACCTCGCACCGACTGTCAAGCTGTTCAGTAAATGCTCCGTGAAAGCTATCTCGTATAAATCGGGGTTTGCTTTACTGCCTTGTGAGTATGGCGGGTTCATAAAGCCTACTGTCGCACCCTTTAACTGTAACTGATTGGGGTTTAACTTCAAAAAGTCCGTATCTATAAGGTTGCTCTTGCCGTCGCCCCGAAGTATCATATTAGTTGTAGCTATCGTGAACATATAGGGTTGAAGTTCAACGCCGTGCAGTTGCTTTTGTCTTATGTTCCGCTTTTCGTTGTCGGTTGTTGCTTGCTTTAACATTTTATGCATAGCCGCAATCAAAAAACCTGCCGTGCCACAGCACGGATCGAAAACT
>JAZNWH010000127.1:0-2877 GCA_045593265.1 Clostridia bacterium
TTTCAAAAGCAATTTCATTTGCGACCCAGGTTTCCGCATTTAATGTCTGCTCGGGATTCTCAATCGGCTCGCCTTTATATTCAATCCAAGAATGAGGATTTACCGTTGCAGAGGGTATATCGGTTTCGTCCGTACCTTTGATTTTGTTAATTAACTTCGCAAAGCAGTTTACAACTATACCGGTAATTTCTTCTGCTGTGTTTATTATTACAGGTGTACCCGACTTAATCCCGTTTGAAGCATAAGAGGGGAGTATAGTAAATGAAAACATCACAGAAAGGCAAAGAAGTAAGGAAATATGTTTTTTAAATTTCATAAACGCCTCCAAAAATTCAAATTTGTTTAATTATCACACATTCAACGGAACCTGTCATCATTCCGTGTAAAGTGTAACAGGACCATATAACCCACCTGAAAGGAAATCTTTTGCATATTCAATTTCACCCTCAAAATACTGAGATAATTCTTCTGTTTTCCATCTCTTAAAATAATCTGTATGAACATACCAGTTTGCAGAAGTATTTGTAACAGTTATTTTAAGCATATTGTTTTCGTTTAAAATTCCAGTTGGTATTTTAAACTTATATGGTGGTGCTAATTTTGCACCAAGATAGTATTCATTTAAAGATACAGAAGCAACAAAATGAACGTCGCCTAAATTGAGTTCGGCTTCTTTTCCTACTTTTTCAGCCGGAAGTGAAAAGCGAGTTTCATAAACGCCACTACCGGAATAAGTACTGCCAATAATTTGCGACCAATCGCCAAGTTTTATTGGAACCGACTTTTCAGAATGGTTAATATTATCAAATCCGTTTTCATCACAAACAAGTTCTGTTTCTTTTCTGAATGTAAAATCACTTGTAATATTAAATTCATCTTTGAAACAGTTCTGATTTTCTGCTTTCAGAACCTCATCAGTCAGTAAAACAACAGCAGTTTCGCCTATGGCAAGAGAAATTTTAAAAACACCATTTTCAGTTTCAATGTGTTGCAACTCACCATTGTTCAAGTCAAGCAAATACCCCTTTGCCGACTGTAAGTGAATACTGTAATCCCCGATTTCGCCTGTTTCTCTGAAGAGAATTAATAAATCACCGTTATTAAACTTTCTGTGCATAGCGCGTAAACCAACACCATCTGATTTTACTACTGGTGTGAGATTTGAAAGCTCGTGTGAAACTCTGCCACCTTGTTTTTCAAAATTATCCAACGCTTTTTGTGTGGTTTCGGGAATGAATGCGCCCTCTGGAATAATTATATTTTTATATTTTGCATTACCAATGCATATATAGCCATTTTTAATTTCTGCAAGTTGCAAAACATCGTCATCTACAATATCAAAATCGACCAGCATATCTTCAAGAGTTCTGCCAAGAGAGTCAAATTCTTTTGCTATTTCTTCTGAATTCAAGCCACCCTGAAAATCGGAGACAGGATAATAAAGACCTGTTTCATATACACGCTCACCAAGAGAGCTTATGTAAGATAATCGTTCTGTATATTGATTAAATTGATTAAGGAAACGGCAGAATGGTTGCTTTTCTGTGAAAATCGGTAGCTCCTGTGCAAGAAGTTGACCATTTCTTCCAAGTGGGAAATTAAACGGATTGAAAATATTTATTCCACGAACTGCCCCGTACCCCACTGTGTAGCGCATTATATCGTAAGAAACACTCGCCCCTGCTACACCAAAAATTTCACTCATAGAAAATTTTGTGCCATTCTGTGCAGCCGCCGATGAAGCGTAACGCGGAAAAAATCCATTATAAGCATTAAAATCATTCTTATTAGCTATTTTATTTTCAGGGTAAAGCTGACGCCATATAACGTCAACACCAGGGATATCAAAACACCTGAGAGCCCGCATAAGATTGAAGTTACAACCATTCATACAGCCTTGGGGACTATGGTCAACATCAAGGTGACCTGTAAAATCACTCCCCTTTTCATTTGCCCATTTTTTGCAGGGCAGAAGAAAATTCTCACAGAATGCACGACTGCATAAATCATACCAGCGGTGCAATATATAAACATTTTCTTCTGTTGGAGCAATTTTACCTTTTATTAACGGAAGATATGGCAATATTGATTCGCCATACATCTTTTCATATCTTTCTATTAACTCTTTGTTAGAAGTATGAAAAGGTGCTTTGGGTTCATCAGTAAACACAGCACTAACAAAGTTTTTGAAATCTTCACCTATTGCCCAAAAATATTTTTCGTGGGTGATTTCTATAAAATATTCTGTTGCTTTTTTGTTTAGCAAATCAGGATAGCTTGAATTTTCTACTGAAAACTCGGGATGTACCTTTGTCACCTTACCGCAAGCACTACCAGAAGGCCAACCACCCTCATCATAAATCCAGCAATTCATATTGAGTGCTTTTCCCTTTTTAATTGCATATGCACAAAGCTCAAAAAACTCTTCTGTAAGATAGTTCGGGGTAAGATTTGTAGGCATACTGTCTGGACGGAAATCTTTTGGTTCGGGAAGAATATAAAATGCTCTTATTCCGAGACTCTGCATTTCATTCAGCTGAAAGTCTATAAGCTCTTTTGTGCAAATATCGTTCCATACCCATATATACACGGGGGCATATGAAGCATCAGGAGCAAGAAAGCTGTTTATACAAAATTTATCGTTACCCTTCATATCAAACATCCCTGATAAATCTACCTTGTTTTTTTAAGCGGTTTACAAAGCATTTAACAGCTATAACCATTACGATATAAAGCAATGCAAGTAAAATCGGATAAACCTTTATTCCGAATACGCCGCTTATAAGACTTACCGCAGGCGGCGCTAACATAACACCGATATACGCAAAGGCAATTTGAGAGCCCATAATTGATTGTGACACTTCTTTGCCGAAATTG
>JAZNWH010000128.1:0-8282 GCA_045593265.1 Clostridia bacterium
TGACGCATTTCGATGTGAGGCTTTTCATTTCCTTGTTAAGCCTATAAAGCAAGAAGAATTCGACGATGTATTTAACAGAGCGTTGCATAAATACAGAGTAATGAACGAGAAGTATCTTGTATGTTGGCATAACTGCAGAAAAAGCTTATCTATTGGCGATATAATATATATAGAAGGTTACAAGAGAAGATTAAAAGTTCATGTTGCAGGAGAAGAATATGAACATATTGGCAAGGTATCCGATGCTTACGAAAAACTAAAACCTCACGGATTTCTTCGGGTCCATCAAGGCTTTATTGTTAACATGCGTCATATCAAAGCATTTGATAGCATGTCTATCCTTTTGAGCGACGGATCAAAAGTTCCAATTGGCGGCAGAAGAAGACCGGAAGCTTTGCAAATGTACGACAAATATATTCAGAAATGGAAGTGGTAATTTTATGGCTGATTATATAATTAATTTGTTTGGCAATCTATGTGAATTGTTTATAATTCTCTTCTTTCTAAAAGATAATTATAAACTCAGATTTAAAAAATCTATATCAATATCTTTATTCTTACTTTTTACTCTTTTTCAATTTCTCAACACAAATTTGTTTCTTTCTGAGTCTCAACTTGTGCTATTAGGAGCTTTCATTTTCACCATATTAGTCATGATACCTTTTTCACTAAAATGGCGATATAGGATTTTGTTCTCAATGTTTATTTGCTTATTAAATGGACTGTCTGAATTTATTGTTGGAATGATTCTTTCCGCAATATTAGGCTCTGATATTTCAAAACTTCAAGATAATGTTTTACTTTTTGCCGTTTGCACCCTAACTTCAAAATTTTTAACTTATGTAGCTGTATTATCTACAAAAATAAAGAAGTTTAAAACAGATATACAGTCACTTAAGCAAAACATCGTTCTAATTTTTTCTCTTCCTGTTGCGACTTTTCTCGTTATGATGCTATTTTTGAGTTGCTGCTATCAAATAAACGGAAAGGGGTTTCATATTGTAACATTAGTTGTTTCAATAATCCTTGTCTTATCAAATATAGCTATATATTATGTAATAGATAAACAGAATGAACTTATCGAAACAAAAGAGAAACTTCTTTTTGCAGAATTACATATAAACAACCAAGTTATGCATTATCAAGAACTCAACAAACACCAAAATGAACTAAAGATTTTTAGGCATGATATAAAAAACAGACTGCTCTCCCTTATGGCTTTGGTGAAAGACGGTAAGTCCGACAAAGCGCTTCAAATAATGGAAAGCAACTTAGATTGGCTTGAAGAGATGAACAGTAATATTATAAATAGTGGTAATCCTATTGTTGATGCAATTCTCCAGTCTAAACTTCATTCTGCAAAAGATAAACATGTTTTGCTCCAAATATCGACGAAACTTGCTGAAGAAATTATTATTGATGAATTGGAACTTGGCATTGTTTTGGGTAATGCTTTAGATAATGCAATCGAAGCAACCGAAAAGATAAAAACAAACGATAACAAATGTATTAATCTATCTTTGATGTCAACAGAAGGCCGGATTTCAATATCCGTTTCAAATCCAGTGATTGAAAATATAGATACAGAAAAACTTACTACTTCTAAATTAGATAAAGAAAGACATGGCTACGGAATTAAAAGTATTAAAACCATTGTTCAAAAATATGATGGTATTGTTCTGTTTTCTTGTGAAAATAAAATGTTCAATGTGAGTATCAATATTGCCAACAAACGATAATTAAAAATGCAAAATTGCATTCCAATTCTGCAGTTTTGCATTTTCGCTTTAATTTTCATCCTTAATATTTTATTATGTGTACGAGAAGCTTTCTCGTACACTTTTTTATTTTGGACGGTGAAAAAGTATGTATAGTTTAATCTCGCAGATAATAACAAAAAGATTTATCAAACTTGGAATA
Source organism: Clostridia bacterium (assembly GCA_045593265.1). Lineage (GTDB taxonomy): Bacteria > Bacillota > Clostridia > RGIG6154 > RGIG6154 > RGIG8497. The sequence continues at coordinate 1,921 of JAZNWH010000128.1, forward strand.
GTAAAAGAAGATGATTACGAAATTTATAAATATGGATTTGAATTACTTATATCCTTAATCCTAACTACAGGAATTATAATTATAGTTTCGTTATTTATCGACAAACTCATGGAAACTATTCTTTACTTGTTTGGATTTTTCTGTGTAAGAGTGATATGTGGAGGATATCACGCAAAGCATCATTATTCCTGCTTTATAGCAACTATTTCATCTTATTTATTATTTCTATTATTAAATTACTTCTTTTATTCAAAACCATATTTAAATTTAGTAGTGGGATTTATGACGATTATTTCTGCGGTTTTGATTATAGTCTTTGCTCCGGTCGAACATCCCGATAATCCGATGACTGAATACAGAAAAAACAGAAATCGTCTTTTTAGCCTTATTCTTTCGATTGTTATATGTTTGATTTACCTTGCATCCCTATTTTTTGAATCTGCTTTATTATATGTTTTTTCATATGCTATTGGAATATTTTTAGCTGCCTTCGCCATACTGGTAGCAAAAATCGAAAGAGATATTCTTAGAAGAAAGGAGGAAAAGTGATGAAAAAACTTATTATGCGTATTGCCCCTATGCTTGCATCCTTGGCACTTTTTGTCGGCATATCTTCTGTAAATAGTCCCAGCTATACTATTTTTCACCAGCCGAAAGTGCCTGAAGGACTTGAAAAGTACAGAAAGTAAACTCAATCAAAAAAACAAAATGACAGGCACTTTCGTGTCTGTCATTTTGTTGACATAATCAAATCGGATAATGAAACATTTAGTCTTTTCACAAAATCTATGAGCTGAATTGTATTAGGTAGACTGGAACGAGACTCTAAGCTTAAGTATTCCGCCATAGTTATTCCAAGCAAGTCTGCCATCTGAGATGCTTCCCACCCTCTGAGTTCTCTTATTCTTTTCAGATTATCTCGAAATGCTTTTCTTTCATTTTTTATTATCAAGTCAATAGTGGTTGTGTTTGCTTTTTTTCTTTTCTTTGAAAAATAGGAACATAGATTATCTTTTAAAATAACTTCTATCTGTTCTTTTCCTAAACCTTTCAAACTGATTAAGTATTCATTGTTCGTTATATCTTCCACAGAATACTCCGTAAACAATAATTTTTCAAAAGGCACTTTATAAATTATAGATAACAATATCAAGTTTTCAGTAGAAAGATAGGCAACATCGCTTTCGCTTCTTTTATACTTATAGCTATTCATACATATCGTCTTTGAAACTTGAATTTCCGCTATACCGAGCAACATTCGAATAGCCTTTATTTTCTCAGGAATCATACCTACACCTCAAAAAACATAGTTCAACTAAATAATACATTTTTATGACGGATATGTCAAGTTTGACAAATCCGTCATTTTTTATATTTTAAAATTCATATACTATATAATAATAAATAAAAAGAATTTTAAAAATTGAGCTGTAAGGTGTGAGGAAATGTTAGAAATAGCTGTTGGTGAGTTTGTTAAAAGAAGACGAACAGAACTTAATCTTACACAAGCAGAACTTGCGGAAAAAATCAATTCTGATGCCTGCTATATAAGCCGAATTGAAACCGGAGCAAGAAAGCCTACTATTGACAATCTTGCCGCACTTTCAAATGCCCTCAATGTTTCAAGCGATTACCTGCTTGGTCTTAGTTCAAACATTGTTTTGCACGAACATGTTTCTGATATGGAGAAAACCCTGCGTGCTTTGATTGATGAAGATAAAGAAGCTGCAATAAGACATTTTTATGAATTCACTTCAAGGTGTAAAACAAAAGAATAGACTATATATTATAAAAACAGCCCACGTTTGTAGGCTGTTTTTGATTTAGGGTACACAAATTTAACCTGCTTAACATAAAATTTAAGCAAGTCAATTATTAGCCAAAGGACGGTTGGTTATGGATTTAAAAAATTTGTTTCGTCAGCATTTTATAACAATATCTACAGTTGTGCTCGTTTTATTCACAGTGTGTTCTTGCTGCCAATTTAATAAAGATAGCCAGCCGACAACACAAACTTCACTTAGTAAAACCATCATAAATGAAGTCAATAGTGAGTCAGAAGAAAGAAACAATTATGAGCAACAAACAAATAGAAATTTTGCTGATTTTAATATCCCACAGTATTCTCAACAACCATTTATAACATTAAACAATAACATTCCATGGTTCAACGAGTCGGACAAGATTACTGTTGCATTTGAAAAATATAGTGAGCTCGACAATCATGGACGATGCGGAGTTGCTTTCGTGTGTGTATGCAGAGAAATAATGCCTATAGAAGAGCGAGGAGAGATTGGTAACATAAAACCTTCAGGATGGCACACGGTTAAGTATAACATAGTAGACGGAAAATATCTGTATAACCGCTGCCACCTTGTCGGCTATCAGCTTTCAGGAGAAAATGCAAACCCTCAAAATTTGATAACCGGAACACGTTATTTAAATATTGAGGGTATGCTACCTTTTGAGAATATGGTTTCTGAATATGTTGAAAATACCGGTAACCATGTATTGTATAGGGTAACTCCTATTTTTGAAGATAGTGATCTTTTAGCAAGAGGTGTTGTTATTGAAGCATACTCAATAGAAGATAATGGTGAGGGGATATGTTTCAATGTTTTCTGTTACAATGTTCAGCCAGGCATAATGATAGATTACTCTACAGGAGAAAGTTATGTTGAAACATTAGAATCCGAAACATCCGGTTCGTTTAGTAGCTCTGATAATGCTGACTATATTGTAAACGTAAACACAAGCAAATTTCACTATCCACATTGTTCCTCAGTTCAAGAGATGAAAGATAAAAACAAGCGAGAATATATAGGGACGAGAGAAGAACTGGTTGAATTGGGATACAGTCCTTGTCAAAGATGCAATCCTTAGCTATTATTTGTTATTTCTGCGAACAAAGAGCAGTAAATACTCATTTCTATTTATATCAGGTAAAACCCCATTATACACATAACAAGTCTTTTTATGATTACATTCCTCGCAACTATCACATTTCCAATACCGAAACAGTTCCTTAATATTTGCTTTTCTGGATATAGGTATCTTCGCCTTTATCTCAAAACTAGTGTGCTCTATCAAATCAATAAAACTGTCATGTGTTACACAGAAAAAATAGTTTATGTTTTTTTCTGACAAATCATTTCTTAATGCTTCTATGAATAACCGTTTCAAATGCTCTTTGTCAGAAATACACTTGCCATTGTTTAAGCAGCTTTTTTTGCGGGTATCCTTTTTGTTGATTGAAAAACAATTCAAATGATTAACAAAATAATAACCGTTTCCTACATAGTTTTTCATTTCAATACATCTTCCTTTTTAGTGGATAATTTTTGTGTGTATTTCGCTCCACATATATATATGAATAAAATGGCAAAATGTTACGCAAAAATTTATGATGTTTTACAAATTTCTACCTCTTGCACAAAATACAGGTCATAGAATTGTGCAAATTGAAATGTCCTTATATTTTTAGATATAACAACTACATAGTTCCAAAATTTGTTCATAAATTTTAAAGTTGCATTCTAATTCTGCACTTTTGCATTTCGCATTGACTTTTTAAACAGAAACAGTATATTTGAAATTGAGGAGGGAAGGGTTACTTCAACAGTTCTGCGAGAACAATCCGTCCAAGTTGTTTTGCATTATTGGTCTGAAAGACCTTCCACAGTACCTCCTCATATACGGGAAAGTCTCGATGTTATGTTGCACATATCGGGGCTTTCTTGGCTTTTATAACAACAATAAAACGCCTCCAGCATAATTGGAGGCGTTGATAAGATTAGTTAATTACTATTTAAAATTATATTAGAAACAAATTCGTCAGCGATCTCTTCGTTTAAAATAGTTTCATTTTTGGATATTACATTGATAAGCAGTTTTGAGTTTTCGGTTTCAACGAAATAACAGTAATATGTAATTTTTTCATTGGCTATATCAAAGGTATCAAAAATAAATTTTTTTGCACTACAATCAACTATATGCACATTTTTTGTTTCTTGTGGAGATAGCCCCATTTGTTCTATTGATTGTTTTGTTTCCTCAATATAATTATCCATATTTATTATTTCGTTGGTTTTATCTTCAACACTAAATTGAATAGAACCATCTTCGTTTTTTAAGATAAGCTCTTGCTCATTATCTTCTATTGTGAAATTTTGAGGAATTTGAAAACTAAAATTCATGAGATTTATCTGATTATTTGCATCTATGAAATATGATAGTGTTGTACTTTCAATAGTCGGTACATTATATGAAATAGATTCATGGATATCTTGCTTCGTGTTAGATACTTTACAAGCCGCAAATAAAGAAAGTATTAGCATCATTAAAATAATAATTTTTATTGTTTTTATAACAAGTCCTCCTTTGTAAAATAAATGCGATTACATCATCGTATACATTACTGTATTGGTCATGGAAAACATTTGCCTTAAGTAATAAAGAATTATCCACCACAGGCTTACTTCCGAGCTGATACCTTCTCTGTCGCAAATTCTATTGCCTTTTTCATTGACAATGGTGTTGCCGTTTTTGTCCACAGCATAGGCTTCGATTATAACATCGCCATTCGATTTTGATGTTACAGTACAGATTTTACCTGATACGGATGGGTCAAGAGTAACACCGATACCTTCAACAATTCTCCATTTAATTTTTGAACCTTCGGGGAGTCCGGTTGCATTAGCATAGAGATTTATTGATTCGCCGTATTTGAGATAGCGATTTGAAGGAGTTGCAATAGTAATGTTGCCGTTTGAAGTTGGCGGAGTATATGTATAAGATTTGTTTTCACAAATGCCGGTTGTTATTTCAATTGGGTCGTAACCAACATCTGCACTTACAACCTTGCAAAAATAATATTTATACTGCTTGTGTTCGTTAGGGTCAAAACTTTTTTTATCACCCGATTGAAGCAATTGTGCATTATTATAGCGACCGGTGTTTGTACCGTACCACTGATATATTCTGTTAAATCCAACAATATCAGCTTCTAATGTGCGCATATAGGAATAATATTCGTCAGGCAAATCTGTTATTATTGCAGTTTCAGGTGTGATTTCAATAAATTCAAAATTGTTTTCTTTTGCCCAACGCTCAGCAAAAGTGCCTTTTGTGCCATAGACTTTATAACTGTATAAATAGTTAACATTTTCATCAACATCGTTAAGAGGGACTTCGTCAAATGAGATGCTTTTAAGAGTTGAAGGTAACACAACAGTTATAGTTCCGTAAGTTGGTTCTCGACATAATGCAATTGGCATACCTTCTATCTTTTTAATATTTGAAAACTCCAAACGCATAACTGATGATGAATAAAAAGCTCCGTAAGATAACTCTTCTAAGTTTTTCATATCGATAACACAAGACACTTTTCCTTCTTCAAATGCTAAAGATGAACCTTGCCAAGTACCACCGATATAAGACTCCTTTCTCAATTCTACAAGATTAGGAATATACAAATCGTAAAGGCATTTACATCTATAAAACGCACGGAAACATATTGTTTCAACTGATTTAAGATAAGCATATCTTATTAGCGTGTTTTCAAAAGCACTCTTACCTATGTATGTGCATTCCGGAAAATTAATACCTGACAGACCAATTGAATTCCAAAATGCTTTTTCTCCGATTGTCTGTACTTCAGGAAAATTCACCTCGTATAAATTTGTGCAACTGTAAAAGGCTTGAGCTGATATATCAGTGACGCCAACGCCTTCAACACGTTGAATTGTTTTGTTTCCGTAAAACAACTTTGACGGTACAGTTTTAACTAATTGTGGGAAAATAACAGAATAAAGTTTCGATGAAGAAAATAAGCTTTCTTTAAATCCTGTAACTTTAATCCCATTTACAATATCAGGAATTTTTAAGTTTGTAACTGAACCGGTATAAGCGGTGATTATTCCGTCAGTGCCGATTTCAAACATTTCATCCGTTCCTTCGGTATAAACCGAATAAGTTTTAGATACATAATCACTTCGCAAATAATCTTCGGAATAGGATACTGTATGTATGATAGTTGTATCATCTTTAAGGATGAAAGGTTCTGTATAAAGAATTCCATTTTCTTTGGAAGGGTATGTTTGGTTAATTGTGTAATAAACCTGACAACCTTCCGGAATAGATATTGAGATTTCTGCTTCACCTATATATTTGCCCTCTGCAAGTTGAATATCGGCACTTGTGGAACGGTCAAGTCCAGTTGCTCCGATTACATCTATTATACCATACCCAAACATCTTTTCGTATGAAGCCAAATCACATTTGTCTGTTGAACTTTCTAATCTTTTTTCAATTTGAATGTTTGTTTCATTTGGATATAATATCATTAAAAGAGCTACCGCAGC
>JAZNWH010000129.1:0-68991 GCA_045593265.1 Clostridia bacterium
GCTCAAAACTCGATATGATATAAATCTCGTTGCCGAAAGGCAACATATCGAGTGCAAAGCACATATCGAGTCATTTATGACATATCGAAAATCTCACAAGAGATTTATATCGACGATTTCATCTTCGATGAAATCATTATACCACAATCAGATAATTTAAGCAATAATTATCATTAAAATAAAAGAGGCTATGAAATCTCGGTTTCACAGCCCCTTATTGCTTATTTTAACATATCAGCTATTTTTTCTTTTGAAACATAGCCAACGGAAGTATTCACAACTGCTGAGTTTTTAAAAACAAGAAGTGTTGGAATACTCATAACTCCATATTTAATTGCAAGTTCCTGTTCATCATCTACGTTAATTTTACAAACTTTTACTTTTCCTTCAAATTCTTCTGCAATTTCTTCAACCACAGGTGCAATCATTTTACAAGGTCCACACCATGGTGCCCAGAAATCTACAAGAACAGGCAAATGTGAATTTAATACTTCTTCTTCGAAATTTGCTTTTGTTACATTAATTTCAGCCATAATCATTTATCTCCTTTACTTTTATAATACAGCATACAATGACAGTAACCCTCAAAATCCGGATCATCTATCTGCTTTTTAAATTCTTCGCAGATACATTTATTAGCATCAATTCTTTCAATTCTGCAAGGGCAATAACCACCTGTGGCCTTAAGTCCATCCTTAATAGACTTTACAATTTCTTTGTCGGGATTTAGTTTTACGCCCATAAAATATCAATACCCTTTCTGATTGCAAATTACTGTTTTATTTACCGCAACATTTCTTATACTTTAAACCACTACCACAAGGGCACATATCGTTTCTGCCAACCTTTACAGTCTTTCTCACAGTTTTGGGTTTTTCCTGATTTTCAGATTGTTTACCTTCGCTTGTAGAGCTTACAACTTGTTTTCTTTCCATTCTGTCGACTTTAGCAGTAAAGACAAATTTTCCTACATCTGTTTTTATATTATATACCATTTCGTCAAACATATCCGAGCCGACATTTTTATATTCAATAGCCGGGTCATGCTGACCGTAGGAACGAAGCCCTATTCCCTGTTTCAGTCTGTCCATTTCGTCAATATGGTCCATCCATCGGGTATCAACAACACGAAGCATAATAATTCTTTCAAGTTCACGCATAATGTCCGAACCGATTTCTTCTTCTTTTGCCTGATACGCTTCAAAAGCTTTTTGAGTCAGCAGTTTAACAACATCTGCTCTCTCGATAGTTTCAAGGTCATCTCGTGTAAAAGAAACACATCCTTGTGGCAGGAATATATTTTCAGCAGTCTTAATAAGGCTTTCGAGGTCCCAATCATCAGGATACTCACCATTTGAAGTATATCTCATTACTAAGTCCTGAACCATTGTTTCAATCATATTGTTGATATTGGCTGTAATATCATTTCCGTCAAGAACCTGCTGACGCTCTCTGTAAATAAGTTCACGTTGAGCATTCATAACATCATCATACTGAAGAACATGCTTTCTTATATCAAAATTTCTGCCTTCAATTTTCTTTTGTGCAGTTTCGATAAGATTTGAAAGCATTTTACTTTCAAGCTCTAATTCATCTTCACCCTGAATTGCATTCATAACACTAAGTGTTCTTTCTGCACCGAAAAGACGGATAATTTCATCTTCCAAAGCTACATAAAACTTAGAAACACCGGGATCACCCTGTCTGCCGGCACGTCCTCTGAGCTGATTATCAATTCTTCTGCTCTCATGACGTTCTGTTCCTATGATATACAAACCACCAAGTGATGCTACCTCTTCATGAAGTGGCTGTGTTTCTGCTTTGAATTTTGCAAAAACTTCCCTATAGGTTTGTCTTGCCTGCAAAATTTCTTCACTGTCAGTTTCACCATAGCCAACTGCTTCGTTTATCTGTGCATCGTCAAAGCCTAGCTTTTTCAATTCATTCTTAGCTAAATATTCAGGATTACCCCCAAGCATTATATCGGTACCTCTACCCGCCATATTGGTTGCAATGGTAACTGCTCCTTTTTTACCTGCCTGTGCTATTATTTCAGCTTCTCTTGCGTGCTGCTTTGCATTAAGCACATTATGAGGAATCCCGTTTTTCTTAAGCATTGATGAAAGTTTTTCAGATTTTTCAATTGTTATAGTACCTACAAGGACAGGCTGTTGTTTTTCATAACACTCTTTAATTTTTTCGACGATAGCCTTGAATTTTCCGTCCTCTGTTTTATAAACCGAGTCGGGCAGATCCTTTCTTGCCAAAGGTCTATTTGTCGGTATCTCAATAACATCCATACTGTAGATATCCTGAAATTCCCGTTCCTCTGTAAGCGCCGTACCTGTCATACCGGAAATTTTCTTATACATTCGGAAGAAATTCTGAAATGTTATTGTTGCAAGAGTTTTACTTTCGTGCTGAACAACAACGCCTTCTTTTGCTTCGATAGCCTGATGAAGACCATCAGAATAACGTCTTCCCGGCATAACACGACCTGTAAATTCGTCAACAATCAAGATTTCATTATCACCTGAAACTATATAGTCCTTATCTCTCATCATAATACCATTAGCACGAAGTGCCTGATTAATATGGTGGGAAACTGTCATATTTTCAGGGTCAGAAAGATTTTCAAGCCCAAAATATCTTTCCGCCTTTTCAACGCCTGCAGGAGTCAATGTAACGGTTTTAGCCTTTTCGTCAATTATATAATCGGCATCATTTGTCTCATCGATTACCTTTGTGTCCTCTTCCTTTACAACTTTCTTTTTAAGTGTTATTGCAAAAGAATTTGCTCTTTGATACAAATCCGTAGACTTATCGCCTATACCTGATATAATAAGAGGTGTTCTTGCTTCATCAATTAATATAGAGTCCACTTCGTCCACTATAGCAAATGTGTGTCCTCTCTGAACCATAGCCTCTTTATAAATTGCCATATTATCACGCAAATAGTCAAAACCAAGCTCGTTATTTGTACCATAAGTAATATCTGCATTATAAGCAATCTTTCTTTCATCTGCAGACATCTGATTGATAATAAGACCTGTAGTAAGCCCTAAAAATGAATAAAGCTTGCCCATCCATTCACTGTCTCGTTTTGCAAGATAATCATTAACTGTTACAATATGAACGCCTTCACCTGTCAACGCGTTAAGATAAGCAGGAAGAGTTGCCACTAACGTTTTACCTTCACCTGTTTTCATTTCTGCTATTCTTCCCTGATGAAGAACAATACCACCGATTATCTGCACAGGAAAATGCTTCATCTGCAGAACTCTCCAAGATGCTTCACGAACTGTAGCAAATGCCTCAGGCAGTAAAGAATCAAGTGTTTCACCGTTTTTATATCTATCCTTAAATTCAACTGTTTTATATCTTAAATCAGCATCACTTAAAGCTTCCATTTCTTTTTCATAAGAAAGAACCTTTTCCATTATAGGAGTTATTCTTTTAAGTTCTCTGGAACTGTATGTTCCAAAAATACTTTTTAAAAATGCCATCATTTTCACCTCATATATTTTAAAGCGATTATTATATTATAGTATAACATAAATTTGTGAAAAATAAAAGTATTTTTTGTATCGATATGCAATCCGTTTTTCAAACAAAAAAACTGCAAAAAATTGCAGTTTTTTCGAGTTATTAAGATGCTTTCAATTCCAGTCTCATACGGTCGGCTATCATTGCTATGAATTCAGAATTCGTAGGCTTACCTTTTCCACTGGCAATGGTGTAACCGAAAAATCCGTTAAGAACATCTGTGTCCCCTCTGTCCCAGGCAACTTCAATTGCGTGGCGTATTGCTCTTTCTACTCTTGAAGCAGTTGTGCTGTATTTTTTAGCAACTGTAGGATAAAGTAATTTTGTGATTGAGTTAATAACCTCCATATTGTCTATGGTCATAAGTATTGCTTCCCTGAGATACTGATATCCTTTAATATGAGCAGGAACGCCAACCTCATGTATTACATTGGTAACTTTTGTTTCCAAATCGTAAATATTTCGCGTTGCTTTATTAAGGCTGATATTCTTAGTTTCCATCACCTGAATGATACGCTTGTACAAAGTCGCAAAATCAACGGGTTTAATCATAAAGTAAACAGCACCTTTATTAATTACATCATTAATAATTCTGTCATGACATGCTGACGTTATCATTATAAATTCGGGTTGTTTTTTAAACTTATGCTCCATAACGCCAATACCATCAATCTGAGGAATAATTAAATCCAGCAGAACCACATCAGGTTCTGATGTTTCAATTTTATTCACTGCTGTTTCTCCGTCATATGCAACACCGCATACGCTTACATTTTCCTGCGAGTCAAGAAACTCTTTAAGTTCCCTTACATACTCTTTGTTACTGTCTGCTATAAATACTTTTACATCTTTCATAATGTACCTCCTTAAAGGTTGGAAAATTTTGGTATATTTGAATTATACCAAAATTTGGTTGAAAATGCAAGCCTTTTTTATAAAAAATTTAAAAAATATTTTTTATAAGATTAATTCAGCGTATTTACGACAGCAATTTCACGGTAAAAATAAACAGCCACCGACAAAAGACAACGCCTTTCATAAGTAGCTGTTTTTAGATTTATTTAATTTCTTTACCTGTAAAACCAAAGGTTATTTGTGCTCTTAACATATTCTTATTTTCATTTTCACAAGAAAGCCGTGCTGAAAACTCACCTGACGGAACAATAACATTGCCTTTGAAAGAAATTTCTTTCTCGTTTCCGAGTTTATCAATAACCTTTGCTGTTTTCCCATCAAACTCAATATAATCTGTGCTTTTAAGTTCGCAGTTAAAGGTAACAACATTGTCCTCTATCGAAACTGATGGATTAATTATAGTTTCATATACACAAGGAACTGCAACAACATCAGTCATTTTCACACCCGATATATCGCCGGAAGTCTGTACCTCTGCTTTTATAAATTTATCGTGCTCAAAACTAAATCTGTAAATTGCGTAATTCCATTCTGTTTCGTCAAAAGGAAGGTCAAATCTCTCACCTTTATCACTTTCACAAAGAACAAAATCACGCCATCCTTCAAAATCAGTTTCTATTATAAAATACCTCCGTGATAAAGATTAACCATATCATTAAAAAAGATTAAACTAGCCCAATGTGCTCCACCTGCAACTGCAACTAATGCAAGCGCAACATACATAAAAACTGTTAATACTTTTCCTTTCACTGTTTTTCCTTCTTTCTAAAAATTTCAACACTAATTTGAATTTTAAAATTCCTGAACGGTTTTATTCTAATTATTATACCATAATTCCAAAGGAATTTGGTATAATTGTGCATGTGCGTTTCCGAACATAGTGAGGAAAATTTCGTACGCACTTATTAAATCCTCGTGGAGCGTATAATAAACACATTTGTGTGTTTATTATACCATAAAGCATCTATACAGTCAATTAAAGAATCTGTGTCGCAAGGTCAGTTTTTGCGCATTTTAAGCAAAAACAAGCACTCTCTTTAAAGAGAGCGCTTGTCGATCAAAAAAACGCAACGCTATTTAAAATTATCCCTGATATACCAAATTCTTTTCAATCATTTCGTCAACATTTGTTGCATCCCACCATGCACCTGCAATGTCAACCTTTTCTGTAATTTCGTTACCTTCCAATGCAAATACTGCCTGTTCAACTGCCTGATAACCAATCTGGAATGAATCCTGTGCAACTGCACCAACGAGTTTCGGACCTGTTGTCTTCTTCATCCATTCGATCTGCTTTGTACCTGCGTCATAACCTGCAAATTTGATTTCATCATATTTTGTACCTGCAGCACCGATAGCATCGTAAACCTGTTTAACAACGCCCTCGTTGGACATAAAGATTGCTGATGCACCTTTTTCTGCAAGTGCCTCAAGGGCTGCCTTGTAAGCATTGTCAGCATCACCAGGCTTAACTTCTTTTTCAATTTTATATTTACCTTTTGTTGAAGCATCTGCATCTGCAAGTTCACTGAACTTATCAATGAAGCCTGCTGCTCTGTCGATACCCGTCTGTGTTTCGTCGTGCTGGATAACACCTACAACATATTCATCTGCTGCTGCAATATCTTCTTTGATTGCAGCATAGAAGTTTTCAGCAACTGTACCTGCCGCCAAATAGTTGCTTGTAGCAACATGGGCTACCAATGGGTTTTTACCTGCTGCATCAAGAGCTGCAACGTCGTTTGCCCAAATACCGCTATCAAACTGAACTACAGGAATATTGCTATCTTTAGCCTGAGTCAAAAGGTCAACAAAGCCTTCGCCGATTGTTGCCAAAACGATTGCTGATGCGTTGTTAGAAAGTGCTGTCTGAACCATTTCCATCTGTGAAGGAAGGTCTTTGGCTGATTCGCTTGCAGGGCCTCTGAATGTGATTTTATAACCATATTTTTCGCCTGCTGCTTCTGCGCCTGCTTTAACCGACTGCCAGAATGCGTGAGATTCACCTTTTGCAACTACCGCAATTGTTTTATCAGCTGCGCCTGCACCTGTTTCTGTACCAGTTCCTCCGCAACCTGCAAGTACGATTGCGAGCATTGTTACCACTAAAATAATTGATAATATTTTTTTCATAAAACATCCTCCTTTTATTAATTATTTCCTTCTAACAATGATTTAATAAGTGGTTTGCGTGCGTTTTTATATTTTTTTAAGCCTGAGACTTTTCTTTTTTTAATTTCTTTTCTTTTTTTACCTTGTTTGCGTTTTTGTTCTTGATAACATCCATTAAAACTGCAACTACTACAATGATGCCTGTCAGAACATATGTAACATAGGTTGAGTTAACGTTAAGATTGAACTTAGCAAGTACAAAGTTAAGTCCGCTTCTGATAACAACAAGCATAATCGCGCCAATTACGGAGCCCGCAATAGAAGCTGTACCGCCGGCAGCAGATGTTCCGCCGATGTACACGCCCGCTATGGCGTCAAGTTCCATACCGTTACCTGTTGCTGCTGCAACTGTTGTAAATGATGCTGCCCAGAAAATTGCTGCAATACCTGTGGCAATACCCGCAATTGTGTAAGCGATAATTTTATACTTATCTGTGTCGATACCTGAAAGTCTTGTCGCTTCTTCGTTACTTCCGATTGAAAGAATGTATCTTCCGATCTTGCATTTGTACATAAGGTACATACAAATCAGAGCAAAAAGCAACACCCAGATTAGTCCTACAGGAACTCCATTAAAGTTAGAAAATAACTTATTGAACCACGTTCCGCCCGGGAAAAAGATGTTAGGTATTGAAACTATAATGGCGCTAAGACCTCTTCCGAACATCATTGTACCAAGTGTAGCAATAAATGCAGGAATTTTAAGTTTTGCAACCAAAAGACCATTAATATAACCAACAAAGGCGCCTATTGCAATCATAATTGGAATTGTATATACCAAAGGCATACCATTCATATAGAATTTACCTGCAATAACTGCAGCTGCAATACAAGTGGTACCAATTGAAAGGTCAATCCCGCCTGTTGCAATTACAAAGGTAACACCAAGTCCCATAATGGCATATGGAGCCAATGACTGCGCCATGCTTACTATATTGTATTTCCCTAAAAAGTTAGGGTTTAACGCCCAGAATATGAGTACGAGAAGTGCCAGTGCACCTATTATAATCATATTCTGCATACTTTTTTTAACTATTGAAGCAAATGTATTTGAATTTTTCATATATTTCACTATCTCCTCTCGTTTAGCAATTGCTTATTCTCTCATTGTAGCATAAGCCATGATTTTTTCCTGAGTTGCATCTTTAATGTCAATTTCGCCTGTTATACGCCCTTCACACATTACTACAACTCTGTCGCTTAATCTCTGGATTTCCGCCAGTTCTGATGAAATCATAATGACTGACTTTCCTAAAGATGCAAGTTCTTCCATAAGAGTATACATTTCGCTCTTTGCTCCAATATCAATACCTCTTGTAGGTTCATCAAAGATAAATATATCGGAATTTTTAAGAAGCCATCTTGCAATAATAACTTTCTGCTGATTTCCACCCGAAAGATTTTTAAGCAACTGCTTCATCGAAGGTGTTTTTGTTTTAAGTTTTGCATTTGCTTCTTCTGCGTCTGACTCTATAATACTGTCTTTAATCCAGCCCAGTTTGATATAATTATCAAGCGATGCAAGAACCGAATTCTCTGCGACTGACTTATCAAGCATAAGACCGTATCTTTTCCTGTCTTCTGAAAGATAACAAATACCTTTTTTAACTGCATCTGATGGTGTTTTTATTTTAATTTTTTCACCGTTTATAAAGATTTCTCCGCTATCAATAGGATCCGCTCCATATATCGCACGGGCAACCTCTGTTCTTCCTGCGCCCATAAGCCCTGAAAAACCGAGGATTTCGCCTTTTCTCAATTTGAAACTTACATCTTTTATTTCTTTGCCCTTGTTTAAGTTTCTGACTTCTAAAACAACCTCTGCATTTTCCGGAACGTTACTATGCTCTTTTTTATCGCCATAAATAACTCTTCCTACCATCATTTTAACGATTTCGTCTTTGGTTGTATCTTTTGTTATGAGCGTACCTACGTATTCACCATCGCGCATTACTGTTATTCGATCTGAAATTCTGTTGATTTCATCCATACGATGCGAGATGTATATCATTCCGATACCTTTTGCTTTAAGATCATTCATGATGTTGAACAATTCCTCAACTTCAACCTGAGTAAGCGCGGCTGTCGGTTCGTCAAGAATAAGTATTTTACAGTCTCTTGAAATTGCCTTTGCAATTTCAACCATCTGCTGTTTTCCTACTGTAAGTGTACCAAGCACTGCAGAAGGGTCAATTTTTACACCTATTCTGTCAAAAAGTGCCCCGGCATCCTCTTCCATTTTCTTGTCGTCTATGTATACGCCGTTTATCATAGGCTCTCTGCCTATGTATATATTTTGTGCAACTGTCAGATGATTCATCATGTTAAGCTCCTGATGAATAATGCTGATGCCTGCTTCCTGAGAATCCTTAATTGTATTGAAATTAACTTCCTGCCCGAACAGAAAAACTTCGCCGCCATCTCGCTTGTGAATTCCGCACAGAACCTTCATAAGTGTTGATTTCCCTGCTCCGTTTTCTCCCATAAGAGCATGAACTTCACCTTCTTTGAGTTCCATATTTACGGATTTCAAAGCATGGACTCCCGAAAATCTTTTGTCAATGTTTTTCATTTCAAGAATAATCTGATCCATTTTCTTTCCCCGTTCCTTATATATTTTTGTTTCCTTTAAATCTCCTTTCCTCTATGATTTCATACTATCATATTGCAATATATTTGTCAATCTTTTTTGTGTTTTTACCAAGAAATATGACACGAAGTTTTTATTTTTGTAAAATATCACAACTTTTCTTTCAATGTTTTCAGTTAAAAAACAGCTTATAGCGTATCTTCTTTAGTTTTAAATCTCAATATAGAGATAAGAGCTGAAGCCATATTGAACACCTCTGCCAATATCCCGCCTATTGTGAAATTGAAGATATTATGTATCAACCAAGATGGAGAAAGCGTCGCAATCTGGAAATATCTTATTAGCTTTCCATTTTCTTTCCACATAAGCACGCTCATTATCAAAAGCGAGATATACGGCAGGGTTGTCAAAATAATCTGTAATATATCATCTTTCACCAAAATCAATGAATAAATATATGCCGCCGTAAACATCAGTTCCACAGTCAACGGTTTCCATACTTTTCCGTCTTTTTTCATATATAAAAGCCCTCTTATTAGAACGGTTAGGTTAAACAATGCAGCGCCATATGCACCGATCAGAAGAAAGTTGATAAAAAACATCATTCCCCCTATACCTTGTACAAAAACAAGTTTTTTGCTGCTTTTGCATTGAAAGGATAAAACAAACATCAAAAGTCCGAATATACCGAATATCTGTCCTATAATTTCTTTAATTCCCATTTTTACACCTCATTTTTATATTTATAATTTGGGGCCAGCAATGTTATGCTTTCTCCCTTTTAAACTTTGTATGACCACCCGCTATTTCTGTACAAATTTCAATATTCTCCGCTATACACGGGACATACGGTTTAGTTGCAGCCAATTTTTAAGTGAAGCTCGTGTCAAGCCAGAACTAAAAAATATTATATCAGCATATGATTTAGGTATATTAAATTCCCAAACTGATAGCACCGTATAAATGTTCTGCATAACTTTCAAATCCTTCATCATTCGGATGAAGTCTTAAGTCTGCATAATATTTTTCATCTTTAGGAACAAAATCAAATCCAGAAATCACAGTAATATTTTCAATGCCTTTTACACACTCTCTGATTGTCTTTTCAACATCTTCAAAAGCACCAAATACTCTCTCTTCATTCATATCTTTTCTCCAAATTGGTGTAATTGCAAATATTTTAGACTCAGGGTAATTCTTTATTAAATTTTCATAGAAATCCTTGCATTTTTCTTTGAAAGTACACATCGCTATGCCGCTCCAATCATTCGTGCCATAAGCAACCGTTATATAATCCGGCACAAAGGCATCTTTTAACTTTGCAAGTTCAGGGAAAAAGCGTTCGCCTCCTATCGCTTTATTAAATTCTTCGGCACCAATTTTATCTGCAAACTTGGAAATATAGCGATTGGAAGGACGCAATGCATCATACCCATGCGTTATTGAATCACCATATGCTAGCAATTTCTTTTTAGGCTTTACTCCCTTGACAAAAGCAGTATCGTCGATAGAAATCTCTTCGATTAATGTTTTAACCGACCACGGAAGATGAACGCATACAGTTTTTTCACCTTCACCCAATTGAAACTTTTTTGAAAAATCACCCAAAGGAAATTCCATCTGTGTATAATTTTGTGGTAACTCAATATTAGAAAAATTATCAATATAACCTATAGGCTTTCCATCCACAAAAATATCAACTGAAAAATATTTTCGCGAAGACGAAATCATTGTTTTTAACTTTAGGAATAAAGTTTTGCTATCCGTTTTAAATGAAAATTTAATTCCTGCTGTAGAAAAAGTCTTATTATAAAAGCCCTGATTTGTTACTTTATACAACTCTTCCTGCTCCTGTGTAAACCGTTTCAATGAGATCATTCCATCTTCTTCCTTAACAAGAACTGCTCCCGTTGTAATTTGTTTAATTTGATTAAAACTTAATTTCATAATATCACCTTTTTCTTTCGACATTATTAGACATATTCATATTGCGAGGCATAAGGTTTGGATGCAGTCAATTTTCAATGCCAGTTCGTATCAAGTCAGGGACAAAAAAATATGTTTTTTCAAAGGCTTCCCCTTGAGGGGAAGCTGTCACGAAGTGACTGATGAGGTGTTAATATTCTAAATCAACATTTACACTATATTTATCATCAATAAGTATATAATGAACATTGTGTTTTTCTGCCAGTTCCAAAATCAAACTGTTTTCCTCAATAGCACTTTCCATTGTGTAATCTTCATCGTTCAAACGATTTTCAATCACACGCGCGTACTTTGTTATATCTTTATAATGATTCTTGATATAGTTTTCGCTCATTACAAGACAGTAATATTTGATATTTTTTAGATAGTCATTTTCAAAATCTTTTTCCCAATCAAAAGGAATATAACATCCCTCTACAATCAAATTTTGATTATTTTCTATAGCAGTTTTAATTATTTCACGGACAATAGGCCATAAATACTTTGTGAGTTCTACATCCTCACTCATAGGCGTAAGGTCAGTTTGTTTGCTACGAATCAATCCCATTTTCAAATGGTCTATTGACAGATAAGGATATTTATATTTTTCAAGTAATTTCTGTGCCAAAACAGTTTTACCTGTATGTGATGCACCTGTAATTAATATTATCATTTCTTCACCTCATCCGTCAGCTATCGCTGACACCTTCCCCTCAAGGGGAAGGCTTTTTTGTCACTTGTATATCAAACTCTATGATTTTGTCAAGTTAGGGACAAAATTTTTGTCAATAGGCAAACTAAAGTTTGCTCAATATTTTTACTTCGTAAAATCGATATGTTTTCCCTTCGGTCAAACTTGATATGATATGAATTCTCGTTGCGTCAGCAACATATCGAGCCGTCAGGCATATCGAGTGCGAAGCACATATCGAGAATTCGCAAGAATTCATATCGCTGCGGTGCTGTGCACCGCATATAAAGACTGTTTAATTTAGATGCCAGTCTATTTAAATGAATTGACAATCTTGTTGTCATAAATTGGCTTCGCCATGATTTCTTGCTTCGCTCCATGAATTGAATTACCTTTTTAATGCACGAAGTGCAATTCATTGAGTTTACTTTGCAAACTCATTATATAATACTTTAGAAATCGTGTCAACAAAAAGAACCAAAGCCGAATTACCCGACTTTAGTTCTGAATTTTTTAAAGTTTCAAAATATTCTATTATTCCCTGATACAAAGCATCGGCAATTTTCAACTGATATTCTTTAGTTTTCAGTAACTGCGATTCTTCATAATTGGACAAAAAGCCACATTCGGCAATTACTCCCGGTATATTAAGATTCTCAAATAAAAGCTTTTTAGAATCAAGTTTCTTTGCAAATCTGTTATTGGAATTATCCACATTCTCTATAACGGATTTTTGCAAAGTTTCCGCCAACACTTTACTTTCAGGAAATGTTTCGTTATAAAACATTTGTGCTCCCTTATACTGAGACTGTGAAAAATAGTTAAGATGTATGCTGATTAACAAATCGGCATCTGAATTATTAGCAATATTTCTTCTGTTTATTAAATCTGAACGTTTTTTATTTTTCACAGAATCATTGTCATTGCTATGTAAAGATACGTCTTTTTCACGGGTCATAATTACCTTTGCCCCTGATTTTCCAAGTGCATTCTCAAGGTATTTTGCGATAGACAGATTTATATTTTTTTCTACAGTACCATCCTTTGCTACTGCTCCCCCATCAAGTCCGCCATGTCCTGCATCAATAACTATAGTTTTACCGTTAAGAGGCAAGGTTGCACTGTAGGTTTCATTACAAATAAGGCTTGTGGATATAAAAATGGTACAAAGCAACATAAACGCTGACAGTATATATACATAATTAAATTTGATATAAATAATAATCACCATTTAATTATATATTGCTTAAAAAGATAATATTACTTATTTATTAATCATCTTATTGATTTCCTGCATTTTTAAATCAGTCTGTGATATAACTTCCGCACACTTTTTTAATTCAGCAGCAACATAATCTGCATTTTTTATTTCGTGCTTATATTTCATACTGTGTTCAAGGCTTGCCCAGAAATCCATTGCAATAGTTCTTAATTGCACCTCAACTTTTATATTCTGTTTTCTTTTAGCAAAAAAGACAGGAACTTCAACAATCATATGATAACTTCTGTATCCGTTATCCTTAGGATTTTTTATATAATCCTTAACCTTAAGTAGTTTAATATCATCCTGAGATACAAGCATTTGCGCTACTTCATATATATCCTCAACAAAGGAACATATTACTCTTATGCCTGCTACGTCATTTATATTTTCCAAAATAGACTCCATAGATAACTCGAGATTCTTTCTTTCAAGCTTTTGAAAAATGCTTTCAGGAGATTTAACTCTTGACTTTATCATTTCTATAGGATTTCGCTGAAATGTAACTGACAAATCAGCGTTAAGAACCTCAAATTTAGTTCTCACTTCCTTGATAGCACAATTATACATCATCATATATTCTTTAAAATCGTTGAATTTTTCAATAAAATTATCATCAATCTTTGGAAATTCCTTCGATTGAGGAAACACTTTTTCAAGTTCGTTATCCATAAATATCACCTATATACGCTTCTTATTTCCCTTTATTGTTTTTACTTGCCAAGCTCTATATTTTTATTATAAGATGCGATAACTGCCGAATTTACACTTCCTCTGAATCCGTTTTCCTCTAAAGCAAGAACTCCTTCTATTGTGCTTCCACCAGGACTGCAAACCTTATCTTTAAGGTCCTCAGGATGACTTCCGCAAAGCACTGTTGCACCTGCTCCTTTAAGCATCTGAGCAGAATATTTCACAGCCTTGTCCCTTGGCAATCCACATGCAACAGCACCGTCAGCAAGTGCCTCTATAAACATATACGCAAAGGCAGGACCACAGCCTGTAACAGCACAGGCAGCATCTATTAAACTTTCGTCAAGTCTGTCAATAAGACCTGCACATTTAAAAACAGCTTTGAATGCAACTTCCTGATTCTCACTTACACATTCGTTAATATCATACACAATAATGCCCTCATTGGTATTACAAGCCATATTAGGCATAATTCTTATGACAGGTATTCTCTTTCCAAACATTTCACATATAGAATCAATCGTAATTCCTGCTGCCATAGAAACTATCACAAATTCATCCCTGCGACTGTTTATTTTTTCCTTAATCTCCGAAACCAAGGCTTTATACCCCTGAGGTTTTACTCCAATTACGATAATTTTTGAATCAAGTACTGTTTCGAGACTATCAAAAGAAACACCATATGTATTTTTGTAGTGTTCTGCTTTTTGTGTATCTTTATCGAACACACAGATGTCGTCAACAGATGTTGTTTCTGTAGCTGCTGAAATCAAGCAACCACCCATATTACCTGCACCTATAAAACCAATTTTATATGACATTTATAATCCGCTCCTTATCTTATCTGACCATTTCCGTTAATAACATATTTATATGTGTTAAGCTCACACAAACCCATAGGACCTCTTGCGTGCAATTTTTGAGTAGAAATTCCCATTTCACAACCCAGTCCGAATTCACCACCATCAGTAAAACGGGTAGATGCGTTAACATATACAGCTGCACTGTCTATAAGCTTGGTAAACTTATCGGCATTATCTTTTGTATTAGTTATAATAGCTTCGCTATGGCCTGTTGAATGACAGTTAATATGCTTAATTGCTTCGTCAACATTTTCCACAACTTTTACAGCTATAATATAATCAAGAAATTCTGTATTAAAATCCTCTTCTGTTGCCAAAACTCCATCTATGATGTTTTTTGACTTGTTGTCAAGTCTCATTTCAACAGGGTTTTCTCTGTTATCCTGTAATCTTTTTTGTATAAGAGGTAAAAACTTTTCTGCTATACTGCTGTGAACAAGTAAAACCTCCTGAGCATTACACACAGACGGTCTGCTGGTTTTTGCATTATCAATTATATTCAGCGCCATATCAAAATCGGCTGTATCATCAACATAGATATGGCAGATACCTGTACCTGTTTCAATACAGGGAACAGTTGCGTTTTCAACACAAGCTTTTATCAAACCTTTACCACCACGGGGTATAAGTAAATCAACTATCCCTTTTGCATTCATAATTTCATAAGAGCTTTGTCTTGAACTGTCTTCAACTATATTAACTATATCAGGATTAACAGAACATTTTTCAATTGCTCTTTTCATTGAATTAACAATAGCTTTTGATGTATTAAAGGAATTTTGTCCACATCTTAAAGCACAAACATTTCCACTTTTTATTGCAAGAGCTGCAGCGTCAGATGTAACATTTGGTCTGCTCTCATAAATAATAGCAATAAGCCCAAAAGGAACAGACACTTTACTAATTTCAAGACCGTTATTTTGTGTATAGCTGTCAAGAACTCTTCCTACAGGGTCATCAAGCTGTGAAACTTTAATTATTCCGTCGCACATATCGTTTATTCGTTTTTCATCAAGACGAAGACGGTCAATCATAACATCGCTTATAATACCTTTTGACGCATCAATGTCAATTTTATTCGCATCAAGAATTTCTCCGGAAGAATTTTTTATTTCTTCAGCCATAGAAACAAGTACCCTGTTCTTTTCATAGGTAGTAAGCATATTAATTTCTTTATATGCATCTTTTGTTTTTTTCAAAATTTCAAGTGTTGTCATAATTATCCCCTGCTTTCAAACTTAGTACCTACCACTTTACCTTCAACTATATCATATAATATTTCAGGATTATTACCATTGGCTATAATCATATCAACGCCTGATTCTGTGGCAATTTTTGCAGCATGTATTTTGGTAAGCATACCACCTGTTCCAAGAGACGAACCTTTACCACCTGCAAGATTTTCAATTTCATTTGTAATCTTTGTTACAACAGGAATTATTTCTGCAGACTTATCTTTTCTTGGGTCAGCAGTATACAAACCATCTATATCGGACAATAATACAAGCAAATCTGCTTTTACGGAAACTGCAACAATAGCCGAAAGCGTATCGTTATCGCCTATTTCGATTTCTTCTACAGAAACAGTATCATTTTCATTTATAACAGGTATTACCCCCAATTCAAGAAGACGGAACAAGGTATTTTCAAAATTATGTCTGCGTTTTTCATCATCTACATCAGGTGCAGTTATCAATATCTGACCTATATTATGATTGTACTCATTAAACAACTTATCATAAGTATACATAAGCTCACACTGTCCTATAGCAGCTGCTGCCTGTTTGGTTTCTATATCCGTAGGTTTACCTTTTAACCCAAGCTTACCTACACCCATTCCTATAGCACCCGAAGATACTAAAATTATTTCATGTCCTGCATTTTTCAAATCGCTTATCACCTTACAAAGATGCTCAATATGTCTTATATTAAGATGTCCTGTAGAGTGAGCAAGTGTTGAAGTTCCTATTTTTATAACAATTTTCATAGATAAACCACCTTAATTACAATTAATTCCCGTAAATTTTTCTCCCGTAATAAGTATTTTTGCACGTCCATCAGTTATTTCACAAAGCTTGTCTGTCAAAGACAAAGTATTTTCTTTTTTCAGGCTAATATGCACTGTAACATCTGCTTCAAAGGTTACATCATCAATTACTGCATTCATTTCCTCTGCTGCCCTTTTTACTTTTTCAAGCTGACTGTAATCACAAACTACATCAATGCAGCTGCAAAGACACATAGTTACTATCTGTGCGTTTTCCACAGCAAGTTTTACCGCCTGAGAATATGCACGCACAAGACCACCTGTTCCAAGGAGTGTTCCTCCAAAATAACGTGTTATTACTACTGCTGTATCCACAAGTTCAAAGCCTTCAAGAACATTAAGCGATGGCATTGCAGACGTCCCTGATGGCTCTCCGTCATCGGAATAACGCTTTGTACCATCCTTTAAAATATATGCATAAACATTATGGCGGGCATCCCAATACTTAGAACGCATTTCGTTTATAAACAAAGACGCTTCCTCCTGAGTTTCAACATGGGATATTGTAGCAATAAATCTTGATTTTTTCTCTGTTACTTCCCCTGTTGCCCTGCAAAAAACTGTTTTATATTCTGCCATTATTATCTCCTTAAAAAATTAGGATGCGGCAGATAAATCTACCACATCCCATTGTATCATAAATATCTAAATTTTGAAATAGTTTTTTAAAAATTTTCTTAAGAGTCCTTTAGGTTGAACAATAACTATTTTCATAATATCTTACCTTTCTGCCCCAAAGAAGGACAAATTACTTAAACATTGCTTTAAATCCTACTATTACTACTACAGAACACATTATAAATAACAGCCATTGGGAAGGAATCAATATGTAAACTAAAATTCCTGCCGCAACGCCTACGAGTACACAGCACCACCATCTGCACCAAATCATAAAATCAAGCCCTTTCAATACATTATATTGAAAAGGCTTGTTTTGTGTGATTTAATTATTTACAAATAAAAGAATTTTTCCTTTTGTTACAGTTATTATAGTTTCTTTGCCTACGGTTTCATTGCTCAGCGTTAAACTGCCCCCCCAGGAAATTTCCTTGTTTTCAAGTGGATACTTGGCACCTTTTATACTGATTATGGAAGTTTCTGACGGAATTATACTGAACACTGTTCCTTTTTTCTCTTGTAGAATTATGGTTTCATTTACTGAAAAAATTTTTTCAGTACTTTCAAAAATACAAACCTTTTCATCAAGTAACATAAGATTTGAAACACTATGATCCATTCTCCCACCAAGGGCACAGGTAAGAATAATTTTATCAAAACCTTTATCTTTAGCCGTATTTACAGCAAGCTCTCCATCTGAAAAATCCTTTTCAGAGGGAACTTTAAGAATTTCAACCCCATCAGGCACAGTACAGGAATCAAAATCTCCAACTACAAGATTTACTTTAATTCCTGCCTTTTGGGCATATTTGTAACCTCCGTCAGCACATATAACAAAATCAGATGCCTCACAAAGTTTTTTTAAATATTCAAGGCTTGAACATTCACCATTTAAAATAATTACTGCTTTTTTCATGCCTGTAAAATCTGTTCTATTACACATTTAGGATCCTGGGCACAAAATACTGCACTGCCTGCAACAATTACATTTGCACCAGAATCAAGTGCGAGCTTTACGTTTGACGGTTTTATACCACCGTCAACCTCTATATCAAGATCAGGAAATTTTTCATGGAGAACCTTTACCTTATCAAGACACTCTTCAATCAAAGACTGACCACCAAATCCAGGATGAACAGTCATAACAAGAGCCATATCTATTTTATCTGCATATGGAATAAGCAGCTCTACATCTGTTTCGGGATTAATGGAAACACCAACTTTGACACCTAAAGAGCGTAGCATATTTATCATCTTATCCATATCTTTAACAGCTTCTAAATGTACTGTAATAATATCTGCTCCGCTTTTTGCAAAACTTTCAACATACTTTTCAGGATTTTCAATCATAAGATGAACATCGAAAACTGCCTTCGTGTAAGGTCTTAGGCTTTCAACAACGCATGGACCTATAGAAAGATTAGGTACAAAATGACCATCCATAACATCAATATGAATATATTCAGCTCCTGATTCAACAACATTAATTACGTCAGTTTTCAAATCTGCAAAATTAGCAGAAAGAATTGATGGTGATACTATTCTCATTACTTTTCCTTTCTTGGGTATGCCTTGTAAATACTGTTTAACTCCTCATACAA
This sequence comes from Clostridia bacterium, assembly GCA_045593265.1. Lineage (GTDB taxonomy): Bacteria > Bacillota > Clostridia > RGIG6154 > RGIG6154 > RGIG8497. Next base: position 18,963 of record JAZNWH010000129.1, read on the forward strand.
AGACAGATAACTCTCATATCGACTTGCAGAAATATTCCCCTGTGTTACCTGAGCATAAACCTCACAGTTTTTGTCCGATGTATGAGTACATCCATAAAATTTACATTTATCTTCGTATTTTTTAAACTCCCTGAAATACATATGCAAATCTTCAGCCTCAATTTTAGTAAGGTCAACAACACTGAAGCCGGGTGTATCTGCAATATATCCGCCACATTTAAGTGGAAGAAGCTTTGTATGGGTAGTCGTGTGTCTGCCTCTTTTTATCTTTCCGACAGAGCCTGTTTCTCTTTCAAACTCATCGTCTATTGCATTTATTAAAGTTGACTTGCCAACTCCAGAACAACCGGCAAATGCTGATACTTTATTTTTAAGTATTTCCAGCAGTTGTGTACAATCACTTTCAGATGAAGTTGTAACAACCTTATAGCCTGCTTTTTCGTAAGTTTCCTTTATATCCTCATAATCAGCCAAATCAGTTTTATTGATACATATTGAAACATCAAGACCGTGATATTCCAAAAATGCAAGAAGCTTATCTGTCTGCTTGAAATTAGGGTCAGGAGATGCGGCGGCAATTACCACCACTATACTGTCTATATTTGCAACAGCCGGACGTATCAGTTCATTTTTTCTCGGCTCTATACCTGTTATGGCATAAACCTCCTGCTCTTTTTCAAGAGTAACTCTGTCGCCTATAAGAAGCCTTATTCCGTCCTTTTTTAAACGTCCTCTTGCTCTTGCCTCGTAAAGTTTGCCGTCTACCTCTACCGTATAAAAGCTTCCAAAGCCCTCAGTAAGAAGACCTGTTATATTACTCAAAATCAAGCACCCTTTCACCCTTTACGGTGCCGTCAACATATGTTACAACACGCTGTGAACCTGAACCTCTTACTACAACACTCACTGCTCCCTCTGAACAATTATGTGTTTTTTCATAAACGGTTTTTCCGTCAAGAGTAACCTTTACTACAGCTGTTTCCTTATCAGCCGGAAGATATACAGTTACCTCTCTTGCACTTAATTTTTCGCCTGTGGTACCTCCCTGATTTGAAGGTTGTTCTTCATTACCTTTACTTACATAAATAATAACAGTTTTCTTAAGTTCAAGACTTGCACCTGCAGGCTCGCTTTGTTTTGTAACAATTCCTTCTGTTTCATCAGAAGAAACCTGTTTTACTGTTACCTTAAAGCCTGCTTCTTCAAGCATGCTTTTAGCAACAGCTTCAGACTTACCAACAACACCGGGAACTACAGCCTGTTCCTCTTTTTCTTCACTTATACTTACTGTAAGTGTAACACTTTCAAAACCTGCAACTACACTATCGCCTACAGACGGACTTACAGAAGTTACAATTCCTTCCGGTATTGAACTGCTTTCTTTTTCTACAATTCTGTATTCGATATTCTGCTTGTCAAGAAGCTTCTTTGCTTCTTCAACATCAAGATTCAAAACATCAGGAACTTTAACTGTTTTAGCTGCCTTACTTATAGTAACACTCATTTTAAATGGTCTTGTAAGTGTAGTATCCATATCAGGAGACTGTCCTATAATAATACCTGCTTCTTTATAGTCAGATGAAAACTCTTCTGCCTCAAGAACAAATTCGATATCCTTGTATTTCTTCTGAATTTCATCAAAATGATATCCAACCAAGTCAGGTGCCGGCATTTCATTTGCAGGCTTTTTATTCCATGGAAGCATATCCTCAAATATAAAGTTAATAAATGCAAATCCTATAAGAGATACTATTATAATTGACGATACTATTGCTGCAATAATGGCAGTTTTATCTTCTTTTGTCATTGGTTTTTTAGTTTTTGATTTCTTCGCTTTTGATTTCTTTGCCATATTTTCAATCTCCTCATTACCTTTTTCAGGAGAATTCTGATTATCAACCTCTTCTTTTGTTGCAGAAGCTGCTATATCTGCTTCATTTACCTTTATCTTTTTAGTTGCGAACTTATCATCTTCATCCACATCATTATGCTTCACTGCCTTAGGTGCAGTTTCTGTCTGCTTTATCCAGTTAAGTTCAATTAAAAGTGTATTTGCAGTCTGAAATCTGTCAACAGCATCCTTTTGCATAGCCTTAAGAACAACAGCCTCAACAGAGTTTGGTATTGTAGGAACTATCTGCGTGGGTGCAACAGGTGTTTCCTGAATCTGTTTAAGTGCAACTGAAACAGAACTGTCGCTTTCAAACGGAAGCTTACCTGTAAGCATCTCATACATTACAACACCAAGTGAATATATATCACTTCTTTCATCTGTATAACTGCCCTTTGCCTGTTCGGGAGAACAATAATGAGCTGTTCCCAATGCTTCGGTATCTAATTTTGTTGTATGAGTAGTTACAGCTCTCGCTATTCCGAAATCCATAACCTTAAGAACATCATCTTTAGTTACCATGATATTGTGAGGTTTAATATCACGATGAACTATTCCTTTACGGTGAGCATGCTGCAATGCTGAACAAATCTGGATTGCAAATTCAACAGCCTTATTCCAAACCAAGGCACCGCTGTCTTTAAGGTACTCTTTAAGAGTAATACCTTCAACATATTCCATAACGATATAATGCAAATCGCCCTCTGTTCCCACATCAAATACAGATACAATGTTTGTATGCGAAAGACCTGCAACAGCCTGAGATTCTATATTAAATCTCTTTATGATTTCCTCATCATCTTTAAACTCTTCTTTTAAAACCTTAATTGCTACATTACGGTTAAGCAATGTACATTTTGCTTTATATACATTAGCCATTCCGCCTGTACCTATCAGTTCCAATATCTCATATCTGTTTGAAAGTACGGTACCTATCATAAAACGTCCTCCCCGTTTGTATCATTAGTAAATTTAACTGCTGCAACAGTTATATTATCGCTTCCGCCTCTGCTGTTTGCAAGTGCTACAAGCTTTTCAAGCGATTTTTGCAAATCATCGCCACTTATACCATCGATAATTTCATCCTCTTTTACAAGATTGCTCATACCGTCGGAACAAAGGAAATAAATATCGTTATCTTTAATTTCTCTCTCAAATATATCAACAGAAACATCTCTCTCGCAACCAACAGCACGGAGAATTACGTTTTTATCCGTTCTTGTCTCTGCCTCTTCGGGAGTTATTTCCCCTCTGTCTACAAGTTGCTGAACTAAGGAATGGTCCTTTGTTACTCTGTCAATTTTACCATTACTTATACAGTAACATCTGCTATCACCCACATTGGCAACAGTTACTGTTTTTTCGTCCCAGAGACAGGCAACAACAGTTGTTCCCATATCTCCTTCATAACTGTTTTTTACAGCATATTCAAAAATTTCCGTATTTGCTGCTTCCACCGCTGCCTTTAAAAGCTTTTTACTATCCTTGATTTTTGAATTTTCAAGCTTCTTCTTTATTGCGGAAACTGCCATAAGACTGGCAACATCACCCTTACTGTGTCCACCCATTCCGTCGGCAACAACAGCATATCCACTGCCTACAATCAAGCTGTCCTCATTACGACTTCGTACTTTTCCTATATGACTGTAGCTTCCTGTTTTTACTATCAAGTGTCAAACACCCCACTTCATTTCGAATTTTCAGCATGTCTGCGACGAAGCTGTCCGCAGGCTGCATCAATGTCATTTCCAAGTTCGCGTCTGACGGTTGTTGTTACACCGCCTTGCTCAAGAACTGTTCTGAATATGTTTATACTTTCTGTATTACCCTTTTTAAATCCTGTATTTTCCACAGAATTCACAGGTATTATATTAACATGGCTAAGCCTTTTCTTCATAAGCGATAAAAGCTGCCGTGCTATTTCAACAGAATCGTTTACTCCACCTATCAAAGCATATTCATAGGTTATTCGTCTGTTGGTTTTTTCCACATAATAATCGCATGCTTCAAAAAGTCTTTTTAAATTATATTTTTTATTTATCGGCATAAGAGTTGTTCTCAGTTCATCATTAGGTGCGTGAAGAGAAACAGATAAAGTAACAGGAAGTCCTTCATCAGCAAGTCTTTCAATTTGTTCTGCTCTTCCACAGGTTGAAAGAGAAATATGTCTTGCACCGATATTCATACCTGCATAATGATTTATATTCCTTATAAACTTTGTTACATTTTCGTAATTGTCAAGAGGTTCTCCTATCCCCATTAAAACTATATTGGTAATTGCAAAACCACTGTCCTTTGATGCAAAAATTACCTGGTCTGCTATTTCGCCTGCTGTTAAATCTCTTACCTTTCCACCTACAGTAGAAGCACAAAACTTACATCCCATATTACACCCCACCTGAGTAGAAATGCAAATAGGATGACCATGCTTATATTCCATCAGAACTGACTCAACAGTTTCCCCGTCTTCGAGTTCAAAAAGATATTTAACAGTTCCATCCACTGAAACCTGTTTATCAAGAACCTTGAGTGTGGATATATGACAGGTATTTTCAAGATTTTCCCTTAATTCCTTGGAAAGATTAGTCATTTCTTCAAAACTTTCCACACCCTTGTAAAGCCATTCGAAAACCTGTCTTGCTCTGTATTTTTTCAAGCCTGTTGACAAAAAATATTCTTCTAATTCCTCAAAGGTTAAATCCTTTAATCTTACTTTATCCATTATTTACCTTTCTAAGCCTGCACATAAAAAAACCATCATTTAAATCATCGGGCATAACTGTAATAAAATCCGAGTCTAACACAACCTGTTTGTTTTCATTTAAAAGTCGTTTTACCACATTTTCATTTTCCGTTTTATTCAAAGTGCAGGTGCTATAAACTATGTAACCACCGTCTTTAACATATTTAACGGCATTTTTAAGTATTTTAAACTGTAATGCTGCTAAGCTGTCAAAATCATGCTCCGACCATTTTATATCAGGCTTTTTTGCAATTATCCCAAGTCCTGAACAAGGGACATCTGCAAGAATTTTATCAAAAGTTCCTATCCCTTCATTAAAGACCGAAGCATCATTTTGTATCGGTTTTATTATATTTACACCAAGCCTTGCAGCTGTATTTTCGATGAGCTTTACTCTATGCATATGCAAATCGCAGGAAATTATTTCCCCCTCATTTTCCATAAGCTCTGCCATAAGACAGCTTTTACCCCCCGGAGCAGCACATAAGTCGAGAACTCTTTCTCCTTTTACAGGATTAAGAAGCTTTGCCGCTTTAACGGATGCCGCTCCCTGCCAGGTAAACATTCCCAAGTCAAAATAACTGTCGAGAGTATCTCCTGCTTTTTTTATGCTGTAGCAATCATCATTTTTTTCATATTCTATATTTTTATCAATTAAGATTTTTTCAAAGGTATTTGTATCTGTTTTTAAAGTATTTACCCTTGCACTTAACCCTTTATTGGTGTTAAGTGCTTCTAAAACATCTTCAAGCTTATCTTCCCCTATACTTCTTTTAAAAACTTCAATTATTTCCCTGGGAAAAGAATATTTCATTTCAAGAGTATCAGGAAAAACTATACTTTTTTCTGATACTTTCCTCATAACTGCATTAACCATACCACTATAATTGTTTGCATACTTTTTTGCCAAATTTACAGTTTCACTGCAGGATGCAGAAACAGGAACCCTTGACATATACAAAAGCTGATAAACACCTACTCTTAAAATGTTCCTTACTCTCTGATTTTTCAGCTGGCAATATTGGTCAATAGCATAATCAATTCTCATTTTATAACGCATTACTCCGTAAACTATCTCGGTAGCAAACGCCTTTTCTGTCTTGCTTTCACACTTTAAATATTTCTTGAGAGCAAGATTTGCAAAAAGCTTGCTTTCAAAAATATTTTCAAGTATTATAAACGCATTTTCTCTTGAATTCATAGATTAATCTCTTCTGTTATTCGCAAGTGAAAGAAGTCTTAAAAGGTTACCTATAGCTGTTGCCGCAGCTGCAACATAAGTAAGTGCCGCTGCTTTTAAAACCTTTGATGCACCTTTTGTTTCATCTTCATCTAGTATATAATTTGATTCAAGTATTTTAATTGCTCTTCTGCTGGCATTAAATTCAACAGGAAGTGTTACAATCTGAAATGCAACTACTGCTGTAAAAAGAATTATACCTATTTCGATTAAAATATTATTTGAAAAAACAATTCCAAGAAGAGCAAGTGGGAATGCCGCCTGAGAGCCGATATTAGCTACAGGAAGCACAAAATTTCTTAATTTGATAGGTAAATATCCCACATTATGCTGTATTGCGTGCCCCGCTTCATGTGCTGCCACACCTATCGCAGCAACAGATGAGCTTGAATAAACAGAATCTGACAGACGAAGAGTATTGCTTCTCGGGTCAAAATGGTCGGTTAAATTACCTGCCACTCTTTCAACTTTAACATTGTGTACCCCGTTTTTACGCAAAATATTTTCAGCTATAGCAGAGGCACTTTCGCCCCTTCTTGACATTACCTTTGAATATTTTCCAAAGGTTGAAGAAACCTTCATTTGTGCAAACATTGCGAGAATTATTGCAGGAAGCACAAATATTATATATGATGAATAGTATCCGCCGAAATACATAAATTTCTTCCTTCCTAAAATTTATTTTAATACTGTTCCTTTACTTATAGTATTACCCTTAATATACTCATTTATTTCAAGTCGTTTTTTGCCCTCGGGCTGTAAAGATTTTACTGAAAGCATTACCCCATCACCACAGGCTATTTTAAAGCATTTATCCACATCACACACCGTTCCTGGTGCATATTGAGTCTTTAAATCTGTTTCTGCTTCAAATATTTTAAGAATTTTTCCGTTGACTGTTGTTTTTGCACCTGGTGAAGGGTTAAGTCCTCTTATTAAATTTCGTATACTTTCCGCATCTTTATTCCAGTCAATATAACTCATTTCCTTTGTTATAGGTGATGCGTAAGTCATTTCATCGTGGTTTTGAGGTGTTCTTGTTATTTTACCTTCAAAAATTAAATCAAGTGCTTCTGATAATGCCGAAGCACCACATACAGACGCTTTGTCAAATAAAGTTCCTGTTGTTTCGTCGTCAGCAATTTCTATTTCCTGTGTTAAAAGCATATCTCCTGTATCAAGACCATTATCCATCTGCATTATTGTAACGCCTGTCTTTTTTTCTCCATTAATTATACACCACTGCAAAGGTGCTGCTCCTCTGTATTTTGGAAGAAGAGATGCGTGCACATTGATGCATCCGAATTTTGGATAATCTATAATATAAGGGGGAAGAATTCTTCCGTAAGCAATTACAATAATTATTTCAGGATTTTTTTCTTTGAGTACATCAAGAAAAGCTCCGTCTTTTAAGGTTTCAGGCTGAAATACATCAAAACCTCGTGTCAAAGCAAATTCCTTAACAGGAGGAGGTGCAAGTTCATAGCCTCTTCCCTTTTTTCTGTCAGGCTGTGTAACAACCCCCACTATTTCACAATCTTCTCTTTTTGAGAGCATATCAAGACAAGGAACAGCTATATCGGGAGTGCCCATAAACATTACTCTTTTTTTCATTCTGCCTCATAATCCTTAATAATTTTTTCATCAAACAAATGGCCATCAAGATGGTCATTTTCATGGCATACAGCTCTTGCTGCAAGCTTTGAAACTACCTTTGTAAATTCGTTTCCGTTTCTGTCAAAAGCCTTAAATTTTACAATTGCAGGTCTTTCAACATAACCGAAAAAGTCAGGAATTGACAAGCAACCCTCTTGAGTTATTGATTTACCTTTAGTTTCAAGAATTTCAGGATTAACACATTCAATCAATCCTGTTTCTTCAGTATCTATTATGAATACTCTTTTTAAAATTCCTACCTGAGGTGCAGCAAGACCTACACCGTTTGCAACCTTTAAGGTTTCCTGCATATCATCAAGAAGAACTGCCAGCTTTTCATCGAAAGCAGTTACCTCTCTGCATTTTTTAGAGAGAACCTCGTCTCCCTTTTTTACTATATTTCTTACTGCCATTTTATTTCCTTTCTGTTGTTTTTTTCTACAACACACTGTTTGGGTTAATATCCAGCGTAATTGTTATATCTTCATCTGTTTTTTTGGCATTTAATACCGATTCTCTTAAAACAGATCTTACTTTCTCATCACTTTTACATTTTAAAAGAAGTCGCCATCTGTATCTTCCACTGATTTTTGAAATAGGTGCAGGATTAGGTCCTGCAAAAGAAAAATATATATTTTCTGCCGAAAGCATCTCTTTTATCTTATCAAAAATCAAATAAATCATTTCACGGACATTTCTTACATTTTCCCCCGAAACAATTATATTTATAATATCGCTGAAAGGAGGATACTGAATTTTCTTTCTTACAGCTATTTCATTTTTATAAAATTCTCCGTAATCCTGATTTTTGGAGCAGGTTATTATTCTATGTTGAGGACTGTAGGTTTGCACTACTGCTCTACCCTGTTTTTTACCTCTTCCCGCTCTTCCGCAAACCTGAGTTATCAGCTGAAATGTTTTTTCGCCTGCCTGATAATCGTCTGAATAAAGCATCATATCAGCGGCAAGAACTCCTACCAGGGAAACATTGGGGAAATCAAGCCCTTTGGTTATCATCTGAGTTCCTACAAGAATATCAATCTTCTCATTTTCAAATTTTTCAAGTATTTTCTGATGGGACATTTTCCCTCTTGTGGTATCAACATCCATACGTATAGTGGTTGCCTGAGGGAAAAGATTTTTTATTTCTTCCTCCACTTTTTCTGTCCCTACACCAAACTGCTTTATAAATTTACTGTTACAGGAGGGACACGTAGTATAATTTTTTATTGTATAACCACAATAATGACAAACTAAATTATTGTCATATTTATGGTAAGTGAGTGCTATGTTACAGTCAGGGCACTTTGCCGCATAACCACAGGCACGACAGGAAACAAAAGTAGCAAAACCTCGTCTGTTGAGAAAAAGAATGGTTTGCTCCTTATTTTTCAGGTTCTTTTCAATCTCATCCTGAAGACGAAAACTGAAAAAGGAACGGTTGCCCTTGCTTAATTCAAGACGCATATCCACCACATCAACCTCAGGCAGATTTACGCTGTTATATCTGTTTTTCATCTGCTTCAGCGTATATTCTCCGCTTAAAGCTTTATAGGCACTGTTAACTGATGGAGTAGCAGAAGCAAGCATTAAAACTGCGTTATTTTTTCTGCATATAAATTCTGCCGCTTCACGGGCATCATAACGTGGACTCATATCTGATTTGTAGGATGATTCGTGCTCTTCATCAACCACAATGATACCGATATTATCAATAGGTGTAAATACAGCTGACCTTGCCCCTACAACCACATCAATTTCATTTCTGTTTATTTTATCCCAGGCATCAAACCTCTCACCCATGGAAAGTCCACTATGAAAAATAGCCACTCTTTCACCGAAACGTGAAAGAAAACGCTGAGACATCTGTGGTGTAAGAGAAATTTCAGGCACAAGAATTATAGCTCTTTTACCCATATTTATTGCTTCTCTTACAGCTTGTAAGTACACCTCAGTTTTACCACTACCTGTAACACCACGAAGTAATATCCCCTCATAACGGTTATCTTTCATTGCCGAAACTGTATAGTCTATTACTTCCTTTTGTTCAGGTGTAGGCTTTAAATCTTCTCTCTTTTCGTATATTTTTTCTTTAAAAGGATTGCGTTCTACTGCTTCGGATTCGATTTTAAGAAACCCCTTTTTTTCAAGAGCTTTAAGTGTTGCTGAAGTAGTTTGTGCCATCTCAGCAAGATATACCACAGGTATCTTTTTTACCTGACTTAATATATCCATAACTCTCGCCTGAGCAGGTGCCTTCACTTCAAGAGCAGACATTTGAGAATCAAAGGTTTCTTCGTCGGCAGAAAAATACGCAAAATTAATTTTCTTGTTTCCAACCCCCTCGTAAACACCGTTCTTTGAAGACATAGCCCCCGGTGGTAAAATAACACGCAGACAGTCATAATAGGTGCAGACATATTTTTCTCTGAGCCAGTTTAATAAAGCTATTCTCTTTTCATCAATAATCTTTCCCTTAACAGAATCTACAGTCTTTAATTTATCTGTATATTCTGCATCACCTGTTGCGATAACTACACCATCAGTAAGCTTATTGCCTTTACCGAAAGGGACCTTAACATGGTCCCCGACACACGAACCGTTTGCAATATAATCAAAACATCGGTCTACCTGTCTTGATGGATTATTTATTATTACTTTTACGCATTTACTAACGCTCATAATTTCCTTATTTTTCGTTAATTATATCAATTTTTCCCTCTGCAATTTCGTGAACTGCAATAGAAACAGGCTTATCGCATACATCCTTGTAATCTGTATAAATTTCTTCTGTTTCCTCTGAAAGCATTCTCGCTCTTTTTGCTACTGCAATAACAAGAGAATATCTGCTTGTTGTCTTTTCTGCTAATGATTGAACTGTTGGGTATAACATATTTTTCTTACCTTTCTTTAATTAATTTTATTTAAAATTCCTGTTTGAAATTACATCTTTCAACTCTTGCTTTTTCTGCACTTATAATATTTTTAATATCTGCAGTTGCTTTTTCAACAGTGTCATTAACAACAAAATAATTGTACTTAATGCTCTGCTGAATTTCCATAATAGCTGTTTGGAGTCTTTCTTCAACAACCTCTTTTGACTCGGTTCCCCTGCCCTCAAGACGAGAACGAAGCTCATTTAATGACGGTGGAAGCACAAAAATAAATACTCCTTCAGGATACTTGCTTTTAACCTTTAACGCACCCTGCACCTCTATTTCAAGTATAACATTTTTACCATGTTTTAATGCTTCAAGAACAGGCTCTTTTGGTGTTCCGTAATAATTACCACAGAAACATGCCCATTCCATAAGCTCATCCTCGGCAATCATATCTTTAAACTTTTCTTCTGTATAGAAATAATAGTTTTCTCCGTGAACTTCTCCATCTCTCGGAGCACGGGTTGTAGCAGAAACGGAAACTACAGTATCATCACTTTGTTCAAGCAGTGCTTTGCAAAGTGTTCCTTTTCCTACACCCGAAGGGCCTGAAATAACAAGCAATAAGCCTTTTTTATTTTCTACCATTACTCTGCTCCTTTCCCGTCAAGACGTTGTTTTATGGTTTCAGGCATAGTTGCTGACAAAATAACATGTCCGCTGTTAAAAATAATTACTGCTCGTGTTCTTCGTCCACAGGTGCCGTCAATTAACTTAAACTGTTCTCTTGCATTTCTTACAAGTCTTTTTATAGGTGCAGATTCAGGTGTTACTATAGCAATAATTCTATCGGCAGAAACAATGTTTCCAAAGCCTATATTTATCAAATTCATACCTCAATGCCACCTTTATTCCAGATTCTGTATCTGTTCTCTGATTTTTTCTATTTCGGTTTTTGTGTCAACTACCAGTCGGGTTATCTTAAGTTCATTGGATTTCGAGCCTATTGTATTAATTTCCCTGTTCATTTCCTGTATTATAAAATCAAGTTTCTTTCCTACGGGTCCATCCTCTGAAAGGATTGAATTAACTTCCTGTAGATGACTCTTAAGACGAACAATTTCTTCGTCTACACAAACCTTATCCGTATAAACAGCAACCTCAGCAACTATACGGTTTTCTTCAACTTCATAATTTTCAAGTACTTCACTGATTTTCTGAAGCAAACGATTTCGGTATGCCTCAATATTTTCAGGAACAAGCTGTTCAATTTCTTTAACATTTTCGTTAATAAGGCTTGTTTTTTCAAGCAGGTCGCATTTTAACTTTTCGCCTTCTGTCGTTCTTGCAAGTGAGTGTGCTTTCATAGCCTCCCTTATAACAGGCTCTAAAACTACCCACACCTCTTCATCATCACGTTCTTCATGCTCAACAGTTACAACATCACTTGACATAAGTCTTGATGCTGAAATGTCAAACTTAATATCAGCTTCTTCGCAAAATTCACGAAAAGCGTTTATGTATGAATAAGCAAGGTCTTTATCAATAGTTACCTTTTTACCTGAACTTTCAGCAGTAACAACCGAAATAAACATGTCAATTTTACCACGGGAAGCATATTCTCCGATTACTTTTTTAATTCTGTCTTCCGCAAAATTCATAAATCTTGGAAGTCTTATATTCATATCCGCATATCTGTTATTAACAGACTTTACTTCAACACTGATTTCGCCTATATCGGTTACGCACTGTGCTTTACCGTAACCTGTCATACTTTTAACCAACGGTTACACCTCTTCTTTTTTATCATAATATATAAGTATACCATAAAACAACAAAAAAAACAACTTTTATTTGATAACATCATCACAAATTGTTATTTCCTTTATAATTCCTCTCAAATCTGTATCGCTTTTAACTTTAACGGTTATATAATTAGGAGTAAGACCAACATATCGGCCATCATCGGTAAGCTGTTCAAAAAGAACAGGATATGTTTTTTCTTTATTCTTTTCCACAAACTCATTATGCATTTTCTGAGATAAAGTGTTAAGTTCTCTCGTTCTTTCTTCCTTAACTCTTTTTTCAAGCTGTCCATCCATCAACGCAGCTTTTGTGCCCTCTCTAGGAGAATAAGGAAATACGTGCATATGAGCAAAACCTATTGTTCCGGCAAACAAGACACTTTCTTTATGCTCAGCCTCTGTTTCACCCGGAAAACCGGCAATCACATCGGTTGTTATTGCCGCTTCGGGAAAATACTCTTTTATTTTATCAATTTTTTCTTTGTATGTTGCAGTGTCGTAACGTCTGTTCATTCTTTTTAAAACACTGTCGCTTCCACTCTGCAAAGACAAATGAAAAGTCGGACATATCTTTCCCGTCTGTTTTAAAACTGACAGGAATTCATCTGTTATTATTACAGGTTCCAATGAGCCTAACCGTATTCTTTCAATACCACTGACCCTAGACACTTCGCATATAACATCTTTAAGGGTTAAATCGTTATATTTGTATGCAGCAGTTTGTATTCCTGTAATTACTATTTCCTTAAATCCATTTCCTGCAAGTCTCTTTGCCTCGCAAATAATTTCATCGAAAGGTCTGCTTCTTACGGGCCCTCTTACATATGGTATTATGCAATAAGAACAAAACCTGTCGCAACCATCTTCAATTTTAATTAAAGCTCTGGTTTTTTCTTCATAGCTATTGAGCTTCATATCAGAGTATATGGCATTCTTTAAATCACTTACCCAGTAAATTTTTCTTTCATCTGCCAATTTCAATACCGCATCAGCTATCTTTTCCTTAGCATTATTGCCAAGAATTATATCAGCTTTGATTTCTTGAATTTCTTCTTTACTGAGCTTTTGTGCATAACATCCTGCAAGAACAGTAATTGATGAAGGATTTTGTTTCTTTGCTCTTGAAAGCATCTGGCGTGATTTTTTATCCCCCGTTGCGGTAACAGTACAGGAATTAACCACATACACGTCTGCCTTTTCATCAAAACTGCAGATTGTAAAACCGTTTTTTTCAAATATTTCTTTCATTGCCTGGGTTTCATATTGATTAACACGACACCCAAGAGTATAAAATGCTGCTTTTTTCATAATTTCACCTTAATTTTTATAGTTATTGTGAATTATTTGTTGACTTATTTTAAAAATAGTTGTATTATATATGTAGTATAAAAAATATATAATACGGAGGTAACTCACAATGAAAACATTTAATATTATGCTTCATTCAATCAACGATGTTAAAAGCTTCGTTAATACTGTAAACAGATACGATTTTGATGTTGACCTTACATCAGGCAGATATGTTGTTGATGCAAAGTCAATTATGGGTATCTTCTCACTTGACTTATCAAAACCAATCAAGGTTGAGGTTTATTCAGACGATGCTGATACTTTCATCAGCGAAGTAAAAGATTTTATCATTGACTGATTTATCTGGAAAAGAAACCTTAATGGTTTCTTTTTCTTTGTACATTATAACATGAGTGCAAGTCGCAATCGACTTGCTTCACACCGTTTCAATAAACACATCAGCTTTTGGGGTCAAAGACCACAAAACACTTTGGTTGTGTTTATTATAACATAGGTGCAAGTCGCAATCGACTTGCTTCACACCGTTTCAATAAACACATCAGCTTTTGGGGTCAAAGGCCCCAAAATACCTTGGTTGTGTTTATTATAACATAGGTGCAAGTCGCAATCGACTTGCTTCACACCGTTTCAATAAACACATCAGCTTTTGGGGTCAAAGGTCCCAAAATACCTTGGTTGTGTTTATTATAACATAGGTGCAAGTCGCAATCGACTTGCTTCACACCGTTTCAATAAACACATCAGCTTTTGGGGTCAAAGGTCCCAAAACACCTTTACTGTGTTTATTATAACACATATTTTGTGTTTTGTGTAGACTAAAATTTATGGAGGCACAAATTTGATAGATTACCAGTTTACTTTTCAGGAGCCTATGGAAATAAAGCTCATTATACTGTATATCGTATACCAGTCAAAAAGTGTTGCAAAACAGGATGCTGTGGAAAGGACTTTTCTTTGCGATTTTATCGCAGAGCATATCCGTGTCAATTACTTTGATATGCAAATACAGCTTTCTACCCTTTGCGAGGACGGTCATCTCCGTTCTTTTATGAGTAATCTCAAAGAGAAAATCATGATTACCGAAAAAGGCTCATACGCAATTGAAAGCTTTGCTACATCCATTCCGCGTTCTGTTCGCGATAAGGTTGACACTATAATTTCAGGCAGTGTTCACGAATATAAAGAGGGGCAGACTGTGTCTGTTGATTATTGGAAAGAAAACGAAAATCAGCACACTGCAGTTCTGAATATTATGGATAATGAAAAAAATGTTTTCAAGCTCCATGTTTCTCTTCCTGATTCAAAAGATGCACAAATTTTAAAATCCAAATTTAAAGAAAAGCCTGAATATTTTTATTCACAAATAATTGCAATGTGCTCGGAGGCTATAGACGAGGGTAAAAAAATACAGTAAAAATGAATAATTTTGCATAAAAACTTGACAAAAATAATATTATGGATTAAAATGAGCTTACATATAAAAATACGGAGGTTTTTTAAAATGAAAAAAATTTTATCTTTAATTCTTGCTGTTGCAATGATTTGCTTAGTTCTCACATCTTGCGGCGGCGGTAACGACAATGTAATCACAATGGCTACAAATGCTGAATTCCCACCATATGAATATATGGAAAACAACGAAATCGTTGGTATTGATGCTGAAATCGGTAAAGCTATTGCTGAAAAACTCGGCTATGAACTTGTTATCGAAAATGTTGATTTTGATTCTCTTATTCCGGGCGTTCAGACAGGAAAATATGATTTCGTTATGGCAGGTATGACTGTTACTGAAGACCGTCTTGAACAGGTTAACTTCAGCCAGACATATGCTAAAGGTGTTCAGTCAATCATCGTAAAAGAAGGTTCAGCTATTAAATCTGTTGATGACCTTTTTGCTGAAGGTGCTAACAACAAAATCGGTGTTCAGCTCGCTACAACAGGCGACCTTTACTGCACATGGGATATCGAAGACGAAGGACTCGGTACTGTTGAAAGATACAACAAAGGTGCAGATGCTGTAATGGCTCTTACATCAGGTAAAATCGACTGTGTTGTTATCGATAACGAACCTGCAAAGGTTTTCGTTAAAAACAACGAAGGTCTTAAAATTCTTGACACAGAATACATAGAAGAAGATTATGCTATTGCTGTATCAAAGGATAATGCCGAATTACTTGAAAAAATTGATGCTGCTTTAGGCGAACTTATCGCTGACGGAACAGTTCAGAAAATCATTGACAAGTATATCCCTGCTGAATAATATATTAATAAAAAATCTTAAAGGGGATGTAAAAAATTCGTTTTTTACATCCTCTTTTAATGTGTAAAGGTGGTTAGTTTATGCCTGAATGGATTTTAAAGCTTGCAAAAGACTTTAACACAGCATTCATTGAAGACAACAGATGGAAGTATTTGGTTGAAGGTGTGCAAAACACACTTATTCTTACTTTTTTCGCTCTCGTTTTAGGTGTTATATTAGGTGTTGTTATTGCTGCAGTACGAACAACCTATGACAAGCAATATGCAGTTATGCGAAAAGGAATAGGTAAGTTTTTCCTTGCTTTTTCAAATGCAATATGTAAGATTTATCTTACTGTAATAAGAGGAACACCTGCTATGGTGCAAATTCTTATTATCTTCTTTATAATTATGGCAAGTTCTGATAATAAGATGCTTTGCGGTATTATAGCTTTCGGTATAAATTCTGCTGCATATGTTGCAGAAATTATACGAAGCGGTATTATGAGTATTGATGTAGGACAAACTGAAGCAGGACGTTCCCTTGGCTTTAATTACATTCAGACAATGTGGTTTATTGTTCTGCCTCAGGCATTTAAAAATATACTCCCTGCCCTCGCAAACGAATTTATTGTATTACTTAAAGAAACAGCTATCGCAGGTTACGTTGGTGTAACAGACCTTACGAGAGGTGCAAACATAATAAGAGGTATTACATATCAGAGTTTCTGGCCTCTTCTTGCTATCGCAGGAATTTATCTTGTGATGGTAATGTTCTTTACATGGGCAGTAGGTATTTTAGAAAGGAGATTGAGAAAAAGTGAAAGATAATTTTGTTATTGAAACTCACAATCTCTGTAAGTATTACAATGGTGGTGTAATCAAAGCTCTTGACGGAGTTGATACAAAAATTAAAAAAGGCGAAGTTGTTGTTGTAATAGGACCTTCAGGAAGCGGAAAGTCAACCTATTTGCGTTCTCTTAACCTTCTTGAAAATCCTACAGACGGAACAATTCTTTTTGAAGATACTGATATTACATCTCCTAAAGCGGACATCAATAAGCACAGACAAAAAATGGGAATGGTTTTTCAGCATTTTAATCTTTTCCCACACATGACTATTCTTAAGAATATGACAATTGCTCCTATAAAGCTTTTGAAAATTTCCAAAAGCGACGCTGAAGAAAAAGCCCTGACTCTTTTAAAAAGGGTAGGTCTTGAAGACAGAGCAAATGCATATCCATCTCAGCTTTCAGGTGGTCAGAAGCAAAGAGTTGCTATTGTAAGAGCTTTAATGATGAATCCTGAAGTTATGCTTTTCGACGAACCAACATCTGCTCTTGACCCCGAAATGGTCGGAGAAGTTCTTGATGTTATGAAAAGCCTTGCAAAAGAAGGTATGACAATGGTTGTTGTTACTCACGAAATGGGATTTGCAAGAGAAGTTGCCGACAGAGTCATATTTATGTCAGAGGGTAAAATTTATGAAGAAGGAACTCCTGAAGAAATATTTACAAACCCTCAACAACTAAGAACACAGCAATTTTTGCACAGTGTACTTTAAAACAAATGAACAGGTGTTAAAAACTAACTGTTTTTAACACCTGTTTTTAATTTAGGGATTACAAGTTTTACAGCTCCTGTATCCTGCATCTACCGCTTCTCCTATATTTTCAAACCAAATTTCATTATCACTTTTTATGTTTTTTGCCCACTTGCAATCAGAATAATGATAAACATCTGAATTCATAGAACCTACATAAACTTCTTCTTTAAATACATTTGTTTCTTCCTGAATTATGTTTGTCTCTGTTGTCCCACACGAACACAATACAAAGATTAATACCATTACATTTACAAAGCACAATAACCTTTTTATCATAATAATCCTCCCTAAAATAAAAAAGTGCGTAGTCAGCCCGAAAGCAAGACTACACACCAAAAAGCGTAGTCTCTTTCAAAATGTTACCACACACTTTTTTTACCATATGCTCTTAAACCACAAGGATATGTCGAAAGAAGAACTTACGCTTTTTAACAATAGCGTAGTCCTTGAGTTTAAGATTTATACATATAGGCATAAAAATACTATATATAAGCATATTAAATTTTTAGTAAAAAAAGTTGTGGTAGTAGTATTATATCACATTTTCTGAAAAAACACAACAAAAAAGTGCGTAGCCACCTCGAAAGCAGGCCACGCACCAAAAAAGAACTGACTCTGTTTCAAAAATTGCTACACACTTTTAACATAACATCTTGACAAAATTCAGAGTATATAGAAACAGTAGTATGTTTTATTTACATTTTTTTAATTTTTTCGATACATTTTTTGCAAATATATCTTCCCTCATATTTTGTAAGTTCTTTTCTTTCTTCGCAGAAAATACAAAATTCGACATCTTGTTTACGGAGTATTATATCATCTCCGTCTACCAGAATTTCAAAAGCTTTGAATTCCATAGTTTTACGCAAGGTATTCGGTATCTGGAATCTTCCCAGATTATCCACTTCTTTTATTATTTTAGTTGATTGTTTCATTTTAATTCACCCCAAAGGTATTTTAACATTATTGTCATAAAATGTCAAATATTTAAACCAATTCACCATTAAGAGACCATGTTCTTACTTCGGAAATCTTTATATTTATAATTTCCCCTATCAAAGAGCTGTCTCCTTTAAAATTAACAATTTTATTCTCGGGAGTTCTTCCTTGCAGAGTTTCAGGGTCATTTTTTGAATAACCGTCAACAAAAATTTCAACAATCTTCCCTGCATAGGTTTCGTTTATTTCCCTGGAAATCTTGTTCTGAACTTCTAACAGCTCATCAAAATTCTTTTGAATTTGTTCCTCACTTAGAACAAAATCCATAGTTGCTGCTTTTGTTCCCCGTCTTCTTGAGTATATGAAAGTAAACATAGAATCGTATCTTACTTCTTTAACAAGAGATACTGTTTCCTTAAAGTCTTCCACGGTTTCTGTAGGAAAACCTACTATTATGTCGGTAGATAGTGCAATATTGGGAATTTTAGCTCTTATTTTCTTTATCGTTTCAAGGTATTTTTCCCTTGTATATGAACGATTCATATCCTTAAGAACTTTATTACTGCCCGCCTGAACAGGAAGATGAAGCTGAGGGCAAACTTTATTACACTCAGCCATTGCACAAATCAGCTCGTCTGAAATATCTTTAGGATGTGATGTTGCAAAACGTATTCTTTCAATCCCGTCAATTTCGTTAACAGCTCTTAAAAGCTGAGCAAAAGTTTTACCGTTTTCCAGGTCGTTACCGTAAGAGTTTACGTTTTGACCAAGTAATGTAACCTCCTTATATCCGTCTTTTGCAAGATTTTCAATTTCAGAAATTACATCTTCAAATTTTCTGCTTCTTTCCCTGCCCCTTACATAGGGAACTACACAGTAAGTACAAAAATTATTACAGCCATACATTATACTTACCCAAGCTTTATATTTATCATCGTGAAGAACAGGAATATCTTCTACGATATATCCGTCGCAATTTTCCACATCCATAACAGCTTTTTTTCTTGCTTCCAATAAAAGCTGAGGGAATTTATAAAGTGCATGTGTACCGAATATCAATTCTACATGACGGAATTTTGAAGCGAGAAGCTCTGCAACCTCTTTCTGTTGAACCATACATCCGCAAACACCTATAATAACATCCTTTTTCTTCGCCTTTAAAAATTTAAGTGCACCCACATTGCCCTTTAATTTCATTTCAGCGTTTTCTCTTACTGCGCAGGTGTTGAAAATGATTACATCACATTCTTCTCTGTTCTCCCACAACTGATACCCCATTGCACTAAGCATACCCTTAAGTCTTTCAGAATCATTTTCATTCTGTTGACAACCATAAGTTATTACACAAGCTTTCGGCTGAACCTTTTTAGATTCATTTATTTTTTTTAATGTTTCAATACATTCTTTCTGATATTCAAGTTCTTTCGCATCTACTGATGTATTTCTCATATGCGTACTCCTTTAATTCTGTTCTAAAAGTGCATTCTTTTCATTCCACAATTTCTGTGAAAGGTCCACATAATAAGTATGTGGATTTTCAAATCTCTTTACTTCGTCCCATAGAGTTTCAAGCTGATTTTGACAATAGGAACGAATTTCTTTGATTGAAGGATTATTATAAACACACTTTCCCTTATCAAAAATCTTAACAGGAAGCTTTTTCGCTGTAAAATTGGTAACTGTTTTCTTTTTCCAGGTATGTTCCGGATCAAAAATAACATAATCTTTTGAATCATCAATTACTTCATCAAAAAGTGTTACCACATCAGCGATAGCTTTATTTGTTTCCTTTGAAAAAAGTCTGTATACAGTTTTAAAACCGGGTGTCGTTATCTTTGATACATTTTCGCTCTTTTTAATTTTTGAAACAAACTTTCCCTCTTTTTCAATAGCAACAAGCTTATAGACCCCACCAAAAACAGGCTCCGATTTTGAAGTGATAAGTCTTTCTCCCACACCGAATAAATCTATTTTTGCACCCTGTCTCAGAGTATCCTTAATGATATATTCATCAAGAGAATTGGAAGCCATAATCGGACAATCGCTATAGCCTGCATTATCAAGAATTTCCCTTACTTTTTTGGAAAGATAAGTAATGTCCCCACTATCAATTCTAACACCTGCAGGTCTGCATCCCTTAGGCTTCAAAACCTCGTCAAAAACTCGTACAGCATTAACTATTCCTGATTTTAATACATTATAGGTATCAATAAGAAATACACATTTTTCAGGATAAATCTCAGCATAGGCTTTAAAGGCTTCATATTCGGTATCAAATGACTGAATCCAACTATGAGCCATAGTGCCCACAACAGGTATATCAAACATTTGCTCGGCTATAGTACAGGCTGTTCCAAAACAACCACCAATATATGCACTTCTTGCACCCATTATTGCACCGTAGGCGCCTTGTGCTCTTCTTGAGCCAAACTCAAAAACCTTTCTTCCTTCTGCAGCTCTTACTATTCTGTTTGCCTTTGTAGTAATTAAACTTTGATGATTGACTATAAGAAGAATCATAGTCTCAATAAACTGCGCCTGAATTAACGGTCCCTTAACAGTGATAATAGGCTCATTAGGGAAAATAGGAGTTCCTTCAGGAATTGCCCACACATCACATTCAAATTTAAAGCTTTCAAGATATGACAAAAATTCATCGGAAAACATATTTTTATTTCTGAGATAGGCAATATCTTCCGTTGTAAACTTTATATTTTTTATATATTCGCAGAGTTGTTCCACTCCTGCCATAATGGCATATCCCCCGTTGTCAGGAACTCTACGGAAAAACATATCAAAGCATGCATTTTCATTAGCTTTTCCTTTAACAAAATAGCCATTTGACATAGTAAGCTCATAAAAGTCTGCAAGCAAGGTAAAATTAAGACCATTGGAAAGTTTTTCGATCATCATCTATCCGCCTTTACATCGAAAAAAGCGGCAAACGCCGCTTTAATTCTTTTTATTTATTTGCTGTGTACATTTAATCCGTAATACACACATTCATACACATATATCAAGGTTCCCAAAACAGCACAACCTGCATACGGAACAAATGATCTGGTCAGAATTACAGGCATATTACCTGATGTCTGTGTGTAAAGGTTGCTTATAACAGGCCAGTAAAAATGAAGTACTGCAAAGCAAAATGTCAGCGACGCTGTAAGAACTATATAATATACGTTCTTTTTATAGATTGAGAATGCAAGTCCTGCTACGCTGAGACCAACCAACCAAAGGAACATATTGTATTCATAAATAAGTTTTATACCTGTTATGTTCTGTGAAAATTTATAAATACCATAAATCAACACAAGACCTGCTATATAATACAGCGATGATAACAAAAATCTGTTAACAACTGCTTCGTTTTCTTTCTTACTCATTAGTTTAACACCTTTCTGTATCAGTTACTCATTTCACCTAATTCGTACATTGCTACGGAAAGAACAGCTATAGCTGCAGTTTCCATACGAAGTATTCTTTTCCCCAATGTAACTGTTTGTATACTGTTTTTCTTAAGTAAATCAACCTCAAGCTCCGAAAAGCCACCTTCCGGACCAATTATAAAGCCTGCACTTTTGACCTTTTTCCCATTGAAAACAGCTTTTATTCCTGTGTTCGTTTCGCTTTCATACGGAACAAAAGAAAGTTCACAATTTTTAAGCATTTCTACTGCCTCTTCAAAAGTAACAGGGTCCGAAACGTAAGGTACTCTGCTTCTTTTACACTGTTTCGTTGCCTCAGATGCAATACGACGGAATCGTTGTGTTTTGGAATCCTCATCCTTTATTTTTACCACACATCGCTCCATTATTACAGGAACTACTGAAGAAATTCCAAGCTCCACTGCCTTTTGAATTACCAGCTCAAGCTTCGAACCTTTTGTAAGACCTATAAAAAGTGTTACATCCGTTTCAGGCTCTCCGGTAATGGCAAGCTCTTCTGTAATAAAAACTTCTATGCTTTTCTTGGCAACATTCTTAATTTCTGCCTTATAAACATGACCATTACCTGATGTAATTTCAATTATATCACCTTTTTCAAGGCGAAGCACCCTTGCAATATGAATTGCTTCATCACCTTCAACTGTGATTTTACAGCCTACAGAAACATCTGCATCATAATAACATCTGTGCATTAATTCACCACCCTGATGCAAGAAACAATCTTACTTTATAATTTTACTATTTTCAAGCCTTTTTGTCAATACCTTTTAAAAAATATGTAAATTTTTAGAAATTCACTCTCGGCGTTTGTAAATTTTGTATATTTTTCTGTCATCAGGTCAAAAATATAACCGGTGATACAATGAAAAATAAGTTACTGACCATAGGTTTAATTTTTGCAATAAGCCTTATCGTTATATTTACTTTTGCTTTGAAAAGAGTCAAATCTCAGGATGCAAAAATCGAAGCAACCTTATATTTTGAACATATCTATGAAAAATGCAACCATACGGAAAGCTATAAATCACCTGAGATACTGTCATTTAACAGTATTGACGAGGTAGAGACCCTTTATTCCTCCTGGAAAATAAAAACTGCCGAAGAAGGCAGTATTTATCTTATTAAATCATCTCCGTCTTATTGCCCTAATCATTTTAAGATTATATTGAAAGGAAATAAAATAACCGTAACACGTCTTAAAGATGAAAGCATATACGAGCAGTTTTATATCTCAATGAAATATCTGACAGACGAAGATATTCAAAAACTAACTTCAGGTATTATTCTTCATTCACAACAGGAACTTACAAAATTCACCGAAGATTTCACAAGCTAATTTGCTTTGAACACCTTACTGAGAGGCTTGTAAATAAATGCTGTTATAATTGAAACAACAACACATTTCAATGCATTAAATGGTGCTACACAATAAATTACCATTTCCAGAAGACTGTCAATTGAGCTATGTATCGCTTTTCCCATATCTACAAATGCCTGCAAAGGCATTCCCAAGGCTTTTCCATATGCAGGAATTAACAGATATGCATTTACGAAAACACCTGCAATAACCATAATTACTGTTCCTGTAATCATTCCTATTATTGCCTGTTTCTTATTTTTTCTGTATTTATAAATAAGTCCTGCAGGTAAAATCAAACATACACCTACAACGAAATTAGCAGCTTCACCTACACCGCCTGTAATAGTCCCGTTAATAAGAAGATTTAACACAACCTTAATAAATTCTATAACTACGCCTGCCAAAGGTCCCAGAGCAAAGGTTCCCACAAGAACAGGTACTTCACTAAAATCAATCTTATAAAAAGGAGGTGCAATGAAAGGAAGCGGGAATTCCACCAACATAAGAACAACCGATATCGCTGAAAGCATCGCGACCTTTACCATCCACTTTGTATTTATTTTTTGCATTTAAATCATATCCTTTCAATCATACAGTCAGTGGAGAATTTCACACCACTGTGAAAATTTAAATTTTCAGGATTAATTTTCTGTAACATCCATTTTCAGGATTTTGCCCTGAAATGAAATATTACCTGCCTCAACAAAAACTTCCGAACCTACCCCAAAGCTTTTTTTGCCTTCAAAGAAAAAGCCTTCTGTCTTCTGTACTCCTGTAACCTTTGCTTTTATAGTTACATCAAATTTATTTTTATTTTCAACTATATCGTAGCTGCCATCCTCAGTTTGAAGTAAAACTCTTGCTTTTTCTACATTTTTTGAAACTATTGTGCCCATACTTGCACCTGTTTCATCATACAAGGCACCGCTTTCAGGTATTGAATTTGCAGTAATTCCTTTTATATCACGAACTACAATTTCATATTCAGCCACATCACTGCCCACCGAAACAATACCACTGCTTGTTGTAAATTTAACAGCAAGAAATGCTACAAGACAAATTACAAACAAAATCACAAATAAATCGAGGATATTAAATCTTTTTTTCATTTTATTTCTCTCCTCCTATTACCACGGCAACCGCTTCTGTCGCAAAGTTCGCCCCTTTTATATACATCTTTTTACCTACATACAACTCGTAACCGTTAACAACAGTTCCTTCAGGTGAGGAATAACCCTTTCCTGTAACAGAAATCAAAACATCTTTTCTTTCAGGAACAGTAACAACTTTAAATGTGTTAGTAATCTCATCGTACACACTTTCGGTGGCATCATAAACAGCAACATCTGTTATTTCACCTATCTCAAAATTTTTGACAGAGTCGAAAAGCTTATCTCCCACCTGAATTTGCTCAGCAACAGTCTGTTCTGTTTTTAATACATTTACTTTATAGTATACATCATCTCCTGCAACCTGGGTTCCCGATGATAAAAATTTCCATGCTACAAAAACAGCACATATAACTACTGCAATTATAACTAAATCTATCAGATTAAATCGTTTCTTACTTTCTGACATATGTTTTTCCTCCGATCGTTTGTAAATAAATATTTTCAATATTCTGTGCATTTATTCTTGCAGTGTATTTTTCGTTATACAGCTTTATTGCACCACTGGAAAGATTTTTATATAATTCTTTATCTTCAATGAGCTTAATCATTTTTTCTGCAAGCTGCACTGAATTTTTAGTTTCAAAAAGCATACCGTTTACACCTTCTTCAACAAGCTCCGGATTACCTCCGTAGCAAGATGCAATAATAGGTTTACCGAGGCTCATTCCCTCAAGAAGTGAAAGGCTTGTTGCCTCTGTCCCGTATGAAGCATTTACATTTACGTCAATAACATTCATAACACTTGTTACATCTTTAATATAACCTGTAAACAACACCTTTTCACCAAGAGACAGTTCATCAGCTCTTTTTTTCAGTTCATCAAGGTATGCACCTGTTCCACATATCATAAATTTGACATTCTGGTATTTTTTAAGGATTTCAGATGCTGCTTCAAGAAAATACATATGCCCCTTTATAGCTTCAACTCTTGCTATCATAGCAAAAACAAATTCATCCTTTATTCCGTAAAACTCTTTTGCCTGAAGCATTTGCTGGTCATCGTATTTTGGAAGTTGCTTTACACCGTTTTTGATTACTGTAATCTTTTTGTCTTTAACACCGATTTCGGTAAGATTATCTTTTGCAGCTTGTGCTACTGCAATAATTTTGTTTGAAGTCAGATTATTTACAGTTCCTGCTACAAGCTTTCCTATTCCTTTTGTAAGTGATTTTTTATTTGGAAACACACTGTGTCTTGTACTTACAACAGGGATAAAGCATAATTTAGCGGCTATTCTTGCTGCAAGACAAGCATGAGCATGTACCAAGTCAGGTTTTTGTTCCCTGAAAATTTTTATCAGGTTTTTCACAGCCTCTTTTGAAAATGATGTGTCCGTTATTCCTTCAGTTTCTATACATTCAGTTGCTGTTGACTGTATATAAGGAATTAACGCACTGTCTTTGGGTAACACAACTTTTACATCAAATTTTTCTCTGTCATAATTTTCAAGAAAGGTTATTATACATCTGCCTGCTCCACCTATGTTGTGATCACTCGTTATATTTAAAACCTTAATCATCACATTTCTCCTTTCTGTACACGTTATATACACTTGCACCTATGGCAACAAAAATCCAGAAAAGTAAAAATACTCTGTAATTGTACCATACATTGTCAAACATTCCCTGAACAAGGAATCCTGTAACAGCACTGCCTGTTGCTGCTGCAATAACTTTCAGTTCCTTGTTTTGAGTATATTTAATAACGTGCAAAAGCTTATTGAAAAGAGTAAGTACAACAGTAACTAAAACAATTATACCTATTATACCTGTTTCTGCAAAAACCAGAAGATACAAGTTATGCGGATGAGGTGCCGTTATCGCTGAGTAAGCATATCTTGGATACACAGCATTAAAAGCATCGCTGCCGACACCAATACCCGTTAACCAGAAATCCTTAAGCATTTCAACAGTTCCGTTCCATATAAACACACGGTATGAGGTGGAACTGTCTGCAAGATTGCCTACACTTAATATTCTGCTTATAATAGATTCCGGCAGGAAAAATATTGATATAACACCTGCTATTGCAGCAATTCCCAAAAGTTTTTTGTTGACAAAAAACAAAAACACACAAACTGCAATAACAAGACCAATCCAACAGCCTCTTGAATAAGTAAATATCATTGATGCTCCCAATACTGCAAGGGCAACCACATACACTGCCTTTAATGAATATTTTTTGGATATAAACACCAATGCAAGACAAAACATAAATAAAAGTATTATATATTCCCCAAAAACATTTGGGTTATCGAAAAAAGAAACTACACGTCCTTTGATTTCCTCAAACATCTCACTGTCAAGCCATGTATTCTCATTATCAAAGCCTGTTAACTTCTGATAAACTCCGTAGATACCTACAGGAATAGATGCAATACCCATTGACGAAATAAACAATACCAACTTTTTAGTTGAGTCCACTACCTTACTTATAACAAAATAAGAAAGCATAAATGCAATATACACCAATGAAATTTTAAGACTTGAAGTTACATTTACAGAAAATACAGTTCCAATTACGTACACTATACACATAAATATAACATACAAATTGAGGACTGACCCTTTTATTTTAAAGCTGTACTTACCTGTTATATATTTTACAATTATACACATAACAAGTGCTAAAGAGCCTGCTACCATAACCATAGTAGGTAAAAAAGGAAGCATGGCTGCAAAAAGAAGAGTTACTGTATATGTAGAATAAAGTGCAACAACCCCGCAAATTACTAAAAACAATAAGGCAAGAACAGGCAAAAGACCTGTTAACACAGATATTACACCCACGATAACACCTGAAAAAATATATACATGAGGATTGTAGCCAAAGCTTTCTTCATTTAACGGTTTAACTCCCGCAAGCCTGCATAAAAACGAGTTATTAACCATATTCGCTATGTTTTTATTGTATAATATGCCAAATGCACTTAATAAACACAAAAATACATAAAAAGCCATAACAACGGCACCGGGGTAATCGACAACCGACCAAAATACTCCTATAACACCCCATGGCAATAAGAACAGAGAAAATGCCCTTAGAGAAATATTAAGAAAATTATTGCAGAAATCTTCAAAAAAACCTACAAAGCTTGAGTTATGAGTCATATTCTTTATAAAGCCAAAGGGCTTTAACACAACTCCAATAACCTTGAAAAGCCATCCTGTTACAGCATCATATTTATTGTCCGAGCTGTCATAAGCTGTAAAAAAATTTGTAATTATTCCTGTTTCCACACTTTTGGTATACCATACCGATATTTTTTCACATAATGCACCTATAAGACTGTTTTTATATAAGTTAATCATTAGAGATTTTAGTTTAATAAACACCGAATGCAACCTGTTCAATCTATTTCCCCCTCTTTAGCATTTGAATTTCTTTTGTTTTTAATATAGCTAACATAATAACATAAATCACAACACACAAAATTCCGCAAACTCCCAAAGCTGTAAGTTTGAAAATTGTACCTTTTTCTGCAAAATTACTTAACAAACCGTATACTCCCCTTACAAATGCTAATGCAACTGCAGAAGAAAGTATACTTTTTATAAAGCATACAAGTATCGTTTTTAAACTGAAAAAAGAATTTTCTTTTTTCATAAACAGCATCATTATAACTGCTCCTGTTGTTGCAGCAACAGATACAGACAAAGCTAGTCCACCTATTCCCATTAATTTACTTAAAATAACACTTAGTGTAAAATTAACAACAATAGTTATAAAAGCAGTTTTCATTGGTATCTTTGACTTCTGCATCGCATAAAAGCTTTTATTAAGTATTTCCTGAATACCATATCCAATCATACCCAAGCTATAGTAAAATAAAGCA
The DNA here is from genome assembly GCA_045593265.1 of Clostridia bacterium. Lineage (GTDB taxonomy): Bacteria > Bacillota > Clostridia > RGIG6154 > RGIG6154 > RGIG8497. The sequence goes on from JAZNWH010000129.1 coordinate 47,088, forward strand.
GTTGAAGTAAGAAATGTAGAACTTTCGTCAAAGGCACCTCTTTGATATATTATTTCTATAATCTGAACTCTGAACACTAAAAACATTACTACAACAGGTGCAAGAAACAAAATTGACGCTTTAACGGAATTGGCTGTTACTTCTGCACACTTTTCCCTATCACCTGCTACATAAAGCCTTGAAAGTTCAGGCAAAATAAGATTTGTTACCGACGTTGTAAACACACCTGCTATGATAAGGTACAGCCTGTTTGCATAATTAATTGCCGACACAGCAGCACCTTCGTTTAAGAAAGATGCCAAATAAGTATTTATCATTACATTAAGAGGCTGGACCCAGGAACTTATAAACACAGGTAATGCCAGTTTATAAACCTTTTTCATTCCCTCATCTTTAAAGTCAATACTTATGTTAAATTTATACTGACGTTTTATTAACGGAACAATCAAAATAGCAAGCTGTAAAATCCAACCTATAAGCATTGCTGTTGCAAGTCCCATAACCCCGAATTTGTCATTAAACAAAAACAAATACAGTATAGCAACCAAATTGGAAACAATACTCATTGCAGCAGGAATTTTAAACTCTCCGTATGATTGCAAAATACCTGCATAACAGTAAGCTACTGCAGTAAATATCATTGACGGAAATAAAATTTTAAGAAGCATTGACGCAAGATGGGCGGTATTTATATCATCCTTAATTCCTCTGGCTACTATCGAAATAAGTGATGATGAAAATACAACACCTAAAACCGACACAACAAAAGATATAAGAAATACAGCTCCTATAAATTTGCCCGCAAAGCTATTTGCCTCCTTGTCTCCTTTAAGCTGTCTGTATTCATTAAAAACAGGAACAAAGGCTGACATAATTGCCATCCCTAAAATAATATCAAAAAAATTGAGAGGAATCTGCGAAGCAGTCAGAAATGCAGTAGCCTGATACCCCGTTCCGTAGAATGAAGCAAAAACCATTTCACGGTATTGTCCCAACAGCTTTGATATAAGTATTATTATAAATATATTTCCTACTGTTTTTACAGGATTTTTCATAAATTAAACCAAAACAAACAGACTTAGCTTGCTAAGTCTGTTTGTTATTCTCCGACGTAAAATTTGATTATTTCTTCCAGTAATTCATCTCTTTCAAGTCTTCTTACTGCACTTCTTGCATTCATATAGCTTGTTATATAGGTCGGATCTCCTGAAAGGAAATATCCCACAATCTGATTTACCGGATTATACCCTTTCTCCTTAAGTGCATTATAAACAAGATTCATAATTTCTCTTGCCTGCTCCTTCTGATCTCTGGGTAATTGAAATTTTGTTGTCTGATTCTCCATGCAAATCACTCCTTGCAATAATATCTAATATAGTATAACATACTTTTATCAATCTTTCAAGCAAAGAAGTATTATTTTCACAATTTTATTATCTCTTCTTTTTCTTTTTATTTACTCCTGCTATTCCTCCAATCATCCCCAAAACAACAGATAACAACATTTTTATTACAAAATCAAGTCCGAAAGACGGTGCAGATACACTAATTACCGATATAACCACCACTCCATAGTAACATAAAGTTGCAATCAAGCCATTAAACCAACCTTTTTTTCTTTGGCTGACCGATGCCAGAAAACCACAAACCACACAGGAGACATAATATAAAACATTAACGACCTTCTCTGCTGTTTCTGCACCCAGTGGTCCGTAAACCACCAAAGCAGACAATACAAGCATCCCGATAATAAGTACAAAATATGCCGTAACAACAGAAAAAATAACATTCCTTACCGAAATGTTATTTTTATCCTTTGTGTCATTTAATTGAAAATATTTTACAGTTGCCATACATTCACCTCTTAAAAAAAGAGTATGCCGGCATTGTTTGTATTATTCCTGATTTTCTTCTGTATCTTCAATAGCTTCTTCCTGAGCGCTTGCTGCATTTTCATCTGTCTTTTCAACGCTTCTTACTGCCCAGTCATCAATCTTAACCTTGTTATCGCCAACCATTGCAGTAATAACGCCGTTTTTGCTTGATACTACTTTTGCGTGAAAACCACCGATAGTAATAATCTTATCACCTTTTTTAAGTGAAGCAATCATATTCTTCTGTTCTTTGTCCTTCTTTTTCTGCGGTCTGATAAGAACAAAATAAAATACTGCAATAATTACAATAAAGTACAATATCATACCTGCTGAACCTTCCATAGCAAATTCTCCTTTTTCTTTTATATTTCCATATTTGTACGGATAAACTTAATTATACATTAAATTCCTTTTTTATGCAAGTATATTTTATAAATTTTCACTCTGTTTTATTCGTCTTATATCGTTACCGTAAAATTCTACAGGAATATAGTCGCCGAAGAGTCTTGAGGTTATTCTTGATGAGTAGATTTTCTCTAATTCTTCAGGTCCTAAATTAGTATTTATTATTGTCTTCTTACCTGAATTAAGTCTTGTATTAACCAAATCAAACAAAACTTCTGCTGTATAAGAAGTAATAAATTCTGTACCCAAATCATCAATTACAAGCAAATCCACATCGTAGGCATTATCTGTATGAAATTTTATAAGTTCATCTTTTTCTCCGTCGAACTTAATTTTATCAAACATTGAAAAAATCTTATATGCCGACTGGTAAAAAACACTTGCACCTTTATCCATTACTTTTTTTGCTATGCAACTTGAAAGAAAGGTTTTGCCAAGACCTGTACCACCGTAAAAAAGCAAATTCGGGCTTTCAGCAGAAAAGTTTTCTGCATATTCACAACACATCTTCTTTACTGAACTCATTATGCGTCTGGGAGACGGATTGCCTTCATCACTGTAATAGTTAAGATTAAAGGTATCAAAAGATTGCTTGTCCATAACAAGAGGCAGATTTGAATTTTTATGTATTTCTTCAACTATTCTTTTTTCGAAACAAGAACACATTTTCCCATCTGAAAAGCCGTTATCATTACACAATGAGCAAATTACATCTTCCTCAAGATAGTCCTCAGAATAACCATTTTTCACAAGCAATTCTTTTTTATATACATTAAGCCTCTTGCTTTCTTCTCTGAATATTTTCAAATTTTCTTCAGGTGATGTTTTATTCGCCAAAGCACGGGTAAATTTAACTGCAAGCATAGAAATTTCTCTGTCTGTTTCTGCGATTTCAGGAATTCTTTCATAAATTTCCGAAATGCGTTCACTATGTCTTATTTTCTTTGTATTGGCTAAATTTTCATAATATTCTTTTACGGTTCTGTATACTTTATCAGGATATCTCATTTATTTTCACTCTCTTCATAATTTTTTCCCAAAAGTCTTTCCAATGATTTTTTCCTTATGTCGTCAAAATCAGTTGTACCTTGCTGAAAATTATTAAAACCTGTTTTCTTCACTATTGGCTTTATTTCTCCTGCAGCAGGGTCATTTAATATCTTGTCTGTATATGCAAAAGAAATTTTCCCTGTTTTTTCCACTGCAGTTTCGTAAGCCTTAAGAATTTCGTCATCAGTAAATTTTTCTGTCCATTTGGCAATATATTCCCGTTCTTTTTTGATAAGATTTCTGCCATAAATTCCCAGCATCATTTTTATATGTTCGCATTTTTCGTCTCTTAATTCCTGTTGCCGGATATACTCGTTTGCTTTTGAAACAGTATCAATTTCTCTTTCTTTCCAGTCAACTGCACATTTTTCAAGATATCCCATTGAAGTCTTGCCCTTTCCTGCAAGATAGAACATAAGTATACTTATAACATCAGCACCAAGTCCTGTCCAGTTGTAAACACTTAAAAGAGAATTAACCATTCCTTCGTTAAGACTTTTTCCGTACGCCTGTTCTGCAGATTCACAAAGCTCCTTAAAAATCTTATCGTCAACACAATTTAAATCGTCAACACAAAAAGAGCGTGAACAAACCGACTTTTCTTCTTTTGCACATACAGGTAAAAGAAGAATTTTATTTTTAGAAATTTTTATAATTCCCATCTGTTCTATTTTATTAAGGGCATCAAACACCAATGATATTTCCACCCCTGTCTTTGCAGCAATAATATCAACATCTGTATCAGTATTATTATGGCACAACATAAAAACATAAAGACATACCTTAAGCTCTGTTTCACTCAGCAAACGCATATCGTTTCTGATAAAGCTTTCAGGTATTACGATGTTGCCGCTATAACCTTCTTTTATTGTGAAAAACACTATTTTGCCCCCTTTTTATAAAATTATAACACAAATATTCAAAAAAATACACCCTTTTTCTTGACATTTATTAAAAAAAAAGTTAAAATAGTTAGTGTATTTGTGTACTAAGTTCTTTTATGTGTATATAATTAATGTTAAATATTTACAGGGAGGTGTTGTTTATCCAGATATTAATTACAATTGCAATTGCTGTTGTTACTGCCATTGTTGCTTTTTTCGCAGGCAGTTTATATAGAAAAAAAGTTGCCGAAGCAAAAGTTGGCGGTGCAGAACAACAAGCAAAAAACATAGTTAACGATGCAATCAAAGCTGCTGAAAGCAAAAAGCGTGAAATTTTGCTTGAAGCAAAAGAAGAAACACATAATTTAAAATCTGAATTAGACAAGGAAATCAAAGAAAGACGCAGTGAAATTCAGCGTCAGGAACGCAGAAATCAGCAAAAAGAAGAATCTTTGGATAAAAAATCCGAAAGTCTTGACAAAAAAGATGAGTTACTTAACCAAAAGCTCAAAGAAGCTGATGAAATTAAAGAACAGGTAAACAAGACACTGGCAGAAGAAATTGAAAAGCTTGAAAAAATTTCAGGGCTTTCCTCAGCAGAAGCTAAAGAATATCTTCTCAAAAATATGGAAAGCGAAATCAAGCATGAAGCAGCTATTATGATTAAAGACATTGAAGCCAATGTCAAAGAAGAATCAGAAAAGCGCGCAAGAAATATTTTAAGCGCTGCTATTCAAAGATGTGCTGCAGACCATGTTGCAGAATCAACTGTATCTGTTGTTGCACTTCCAAGCGATGACATGAAGGGCAGAATTATCGGACGTGAGGGCAGAAACATCAGAACACTTGAAACAATGACAGGCATTGACCTGATAATTGATGACACTCCTGAAGCTGTTGTTATTTCAGGCTTTGACCCAATAAGAAGAGAAGTGGCGAGAGTAGCTCTTGAAAAGTTAATCTCAGATGGCAGAATTCATCCTGCACGTATTGAAGAAACTGTAGAAAGAGCAAAAAGAGATGTTGACAGCACCATAAAAGAAGAGGGTGAAAAAGCAACCTTTGATACCGGTGTTCATGGTCTTCATCCTGATATCATTAAGCTCCTTGGTAAGCTTAAGTACAGAACAAGCTACGGACAGAATGTTTTAAAACACTCCATTGAGGTATCACAGATTTCAGGACTTCTTGCAACTGAACTTGGTGTTGATACTGCAATGGCAAAAAGAGCAGGTCTTTTACACGATATTGGTAAAGCTGTTGACCACGAAATTGAAGGTTCGCATATTGATATCGGCGTTGACATTTTAAGAAAATACAAAGAAAATCCACAAATCATCCACGCTGTACACGCCCATCACGGAGATGTGGAAGCTACAAGTGATTTAGCATTTATTGTACAGGCTGCTGACTCAATATCAGCTGCAAGACCCGGTGCAAGACGTGAAAACATTGAAACTTATATTAAACGTCTTGAAAAGCTTGAAGAAATTGCAAATGACTTTGACGGTGTTGAACACTCATTTGCTATTCAGGCAGGCCGTGAAATCAGAATTATGGTTAAACCTGATCAAATTGGTGATGACGATGTTATAATTCTTGCAAGAAATATTGTAAAAAGAATTGAAAGTGAACTTGAATATCCCGGTCAGATTAAGGTTAACGTAATAAGAGAAACACGTGCTATTGACTACGCAAAATAATAGAAAAAAACGGTTGGTCATCCAACCGTTTTTTGATTTATTTCCGTTACTATATCTACTACCTTTGAAAGAATGTTTTCCATATCGTTAAGCCTATTTGCAATTTGTAAGAGTATTTGAGAGGTGTTATCATTTTCTATTGCTCTTTTGATACTTTTAATCTCCTCTGAAACACTTTTTGTTTCATTTTTGGTTACTCCTGCAAACTTTTCTATATTGTTATCATCTTCTGTATTATGTAATTTTCTGCGATAATTGAGATAATCATTTTCTTTGCCAAACAACCTCTTATATTCGTTTCCTTTTTTAAATGCATAGGTGTAAATGTAGTTACTATCATTAAAATCAAAGTCCTTTTGACCTGATATTTTTACGAGCATATATTTTTCAAAACCATCACAATGAAGATAATTTACATTATCCCACCTCTCATCCTTAAATTTACTTGCCAGTAATTTACCATAATACTCAAACACACAAACGACACTTTCTTCGTTATTTAGAAGACAACACTGAACCGACTTTGACAAAGACGATGCAACCACAGCTGAATCAACTATAACTTTATATGTATTTGAATTTTTGACACAACAGGCAATATGTTTATTATTTCCTTTATCCAGACACATACTTATATGGTAGACCTTTTCTTCAAGTGTCATAATTCTTTCTCTGCTTTCCCATCTTTTGGACTTCCACACATATACTGCTGTTTGCAGTGTTTCTCCATTGGTATATGCTATATGTATATTTCGTTTTTCATCTTTAACAATACAAAAATTTATTTCGTTTTCACTTTCGCATATAACATCGGGATTTGTTCTGCTACCAAATATTTGATGAACAAGCAGGTATTTTTCATTATGTTTTAAAACATAAAATCCACAAAGCCAATTGTTGTTGCTTATCAATGTTATATTGTGATTATAATTTTCATTTTTAGTTGATTCTAAAACACATTCTCTGTCCCATATTCCATTATATGCTGACACATAAAGATTTCCTTTGGTTTGTGTCATTACATACAACACACCATTTTCGCTTACAGCAACATCAAAATCATCCATATCACATTCACAGACTGTTTCACATATTTGCCTATCAGGTCTATAACACTTAAGAGCCCCATCGTCTGAAAAAAATTCCCATATTCCATTGGTATCATAAACAAGTTTTTTCATACAAATTCCTCCAATAGTATACTTTATGAATTTAAATCTATTATTATACTTTGTAACATTTTATAAAACTCAACATAGTATGTATTGGGTGAAGCAATATTTCAAGGAGGTAAAAATATGAACAGAGAGGTTACTCCCGGTCCTATCACTAATGGAGGAAACTGTATTAAGGAAGCAGTGTGTATACACACAGATAAAGTTTATGATTCCTGCAGAGATAAAGAGTGTCTTCAGGATTTAAGAGTTTATTTTACAGTTCCTGATCAGGCTATTATCGATGCCTCATCAAGTGTAAAAATCACAAACGCAGAAGTTTTATGGGTATACACAGAGGTGTATCTTTTTACCAACTCTTTATCATTGACAAAAACATTTTAGAGTGCTATAATTAAGGGTGAATATATAAAAAAATTAATATGCGGTGGTATTATGAAAAATTTAAAACTGAACAAATATACTTTGCTATTTTCGTTCACAGATATTTTAACAATTGCTTGTGCTTTTTTTTGTGGTTTCTTACTATTAAATCCTTTGGGCGCTTTTTCGGAAAATGAACTATACACTCTATGTCAATATATACTTATAACAGCATTTGTCAACATGTTGTCATTGTTATTTTCGGGAACTTACAATAAAGTATGGACTAAAGCTACCATTGTTGATTATTTCCAGACCGTTTTCTTAGTTTCTTTCAATTTTATATTTTCATATATAATCGCAATTATTGCAAATTCACATCATGTTTCGATCAAGCTTTACATAGTTTCGGCTTTCCTTACCTGTATGCTTGTTTTTGTTTCCCGAACATCTGTAAGATTTTTATCATATTACCAGCATTATTTAATTTTAAAATCAAAACACAATAAGCAAAAGAAAGTGCTGATAGTAGGAGCAGGCTCTGCAGCAAAAATGCTCCTTGAAGATATACTTCTTAACAATCCTCTTAGTTATAACATAGCCGGCTTTGTTGATGATAACACAGAAAAAGTGGGCAGTTATCTTATGGGATACCGTGTATTGGGTACAAGAGACGACATTCCTAAAATATGTGAAAAAGACAATATTGATACAATAATAATTGCAATTCCTTCCGCTTCCAAAAAAGAGATATCAAGAATTTTAGAATACTGTTCAAAAACAGATTGCAATGTTAAAATGGTTCCTGGTATCGGGGAGCTTATAAGTGTCAATGATGTGGGAATTTTCAAGCAGACAAGAAACATTCAGTTTGACGACCTTCTTTCCCGCGAACCTGTATCTCTTAACAACAAAGAAATATCAAACATACTTAAAGATAACGTCGTTATGGTTACCGGCGGAGGCGGATCTATCGGAAGTGAGCTTTGCAAACAGATTGCAAAATTTGCTCCCTCAAAACTTATAATTGTTGACATTTATGAAAACACAACTTATGACACACAAATTGAACTTAAAAAATCTTTTCCGAATCTTGAACTTGAAGTTATCATTGCATCCATAAAAGATGAGGAAAGAATGGAGAATATTTTTGATAAATACAGACCCGATATTGTTTACCATGCAGCAGCACACAAGCATGTACCTCTGATGGAAGACAGTCCCGGCGAAGCTGTTGAAAATAATATTTTCGGTACATACATTGTTGCAAAATGTGCTGATAAATTTGAAGTTAAAAAATTCATTATGGTTTCTACAGACAAAGCTGTTAACCCTACAAATGTTATGGGTGCAACAAAACGTTTCTGCGAGATGATTGTACAGTCAATGAATACTGTAAGTAAGACAACCTATTCCTGTGTGCGTTTTGGCAATGTCCTCGGAAGCCACGGTTCAGTTATACCACTATTCAAAAAACAAATCGAACAAGGTGGCCCCGTTACTGTTACACATAAAGATATTACAAGATTTTTTATGACAATTCCTGAAGCAGCTCAGCTAATACTCCAGGCATCATCTTACGCTAAAAGTGGTGAAATTTTTGTTCTTGATATGGGTGAACCGGTTAAAATATATGACCTGGCAGTTAAATATATTAAGCTTTCCGGCTACAAACCCGGCATTGATATTGATATTGATATCGTGGGACTTCGTCCTGGAGAAAAGCTTTATGAAGAACTGTTAATGGATGAAGAAGGACTTACAAATACTTCTAACGAAAGTATCTTTATAGGAAAAACTACAGCAATTGACTTGAACGTTATCAAAACTCATCTTAAACATCTTTCAACAGTAGTTAACTCCAAAAACAATGATGAGATTATAAGTGCCCTTCATGATGCTGTTCCTACTTTTGTATCTGCGGATGACTACAATTGCATAAAATCATAATCATTATATAGAAATTAAAATTCAATATATATTTTGAAAGGATTACTTAAATGAAATTTTTACAAAAAAACAAAAACAAAGATAAAGCAAATGACAACAAGAATTACAAATATAATATTATTACAGACAATTCTCCTTTTTACATCAAGGAAGCCTATAAATCTTTGAGAACAAACATAATGTTCACTCTTGAAAACGAAACTTCAAAAGTAATTCTTATTACAAGCTCTATGGCCAAAGAAGGTAAATCAACTGTTTCAATCAACACTGCTATTACATTTGCCCAAACAGGCAGCAAAGTAATTCTTATTGATTGCGATTTAAGAAAACCTAAAATACACAGATATATGGATTTGCAAAATCAAAATGGTCTTTCTAATCTTCTAGGTGGATTTGCCAGCCTTGACGATGTAATCAGCCATACAAAATATGGATTTGACTGTATTACCTGTGGGCACATCCCACCAAACCCATCGGAATTACTTTCCTCAAATAAAATGGCAGACTTATTAGTTAAGCTTCGTGAGAAATATGATTACATCTTACTGGATACTCCTCCTGTGAATGTGGTTACCGATACCTGTGCAATCGGCAAGTTAGTAGATGGCGCGATTTTCGTTGTTAAGCACAACACCACAATGAATACAGACGTGGATGCAGCTATTGCTGCACTTGAATTTTCAGAAACAAAAATACTTGGTTTTGTTTTCAACTCCTCTCCTACTGCAGGCGTTTTAGGATATCAAAAACGTGTTGGATACAGAAAATACTATTCATACAGAAAATATGGATATTCAAAAGGAAAATACGGATACTACAACAGCTACAAAAATTATGGTGGATACGGATATGGTTATTCTCCATCATCTTCAAAAACAGCGAATAACGAATCATCAAAAGATACAAATTCAGAAAATAAACAGTAACCGAAACAACCACAACACTGAAGATGCCTTTAGTATTTGTGGCTTCGGCTGAGTTATCAGAAAGGTTAATTTATGAATAATAATTTATGCATATGTGATTTTCATTCACATATACTCCCCTCTATTGATGACGGTGCGAAAGATACATCTATGGCTGTAACTCTTCTGAAAGAAGAAATAGAACAAGGAGTAAAGCATCTTTGCCTTACTCCTCATTTTTATTCTAATGAAAACGTTGAGTCATTCATAAAAAAACGCAACCTCTCGTTTCTTAAACTAAAAGAACAAATATATAAAGAAAACATCAAAAACGTACCTAATATGCATTTAGGGGCTGAAGTTGCTTTAAACTATACTACACCGGAAATACCTGATTTAAACAAGCTTTGTTTAGGCGATACGGAATTACTGCTTTTGGAAATGCCTGACACATTTTGGGGAGATTGGATACCTGAGGTTTTGTACAGAATTTCAGCAGAAAAATCATTAACACCAATAATCGCCCATGCAGACAGATATATTGATAATAAGAATTCCATAAAAATACTACAAAAACTGATAGATATGGATATTATTATGCAATTTAATTCGTACAATCTTACACATCCCAAGGTTGTCGGACTTATAAAGAAAATTCTTGCAAGAAATGTAAACACCCCATTGATTGGCAGTGATGCCCATAACACCAAATATCGTTCTGTTACAATCAAAAAAGTTAGTTCCCCACTGCATAAAATTCTATATGGTAAAAATTTCATAAATAATATAAATACATTTACAGAAAGTATTTTAATAAAATAAAACCTCTCATACGAGAGGTTTTATTTTATGCTGTCGTTTTCTTTGGATTTTGTTCCTCATTTTCAAAAATCGGAAGCTCCGCAAGTACAGGATAATTAAATTTTTCTCTTAATGATACCGTATCTTTAATTCTGTCATCGAAAAGTTCTATCATAATCACAAGTGCAGCACCTATAACAAATCCTAACATAGACAAAACAGTTGCATTTCTTTTTGTATTTGGTGCTGATGTAGAACGTGGTATTTCAGGATGGTCTATAATCTTTACATTACCACCTGTAACAACTCTCGCAACCTCACTCTGGGCATTATTAAGTACAGTTTCAACGATAATTGCCGCATGCTCAGGATTAGGATGTGTACAGCTTACAGAAATAATTTCTGTATCACCTTTTGCTGATACCGAAACAAAGGATGCCAACTGTCTGAAATTATAGTCAAGTCCTGTTTCTGCGCTAACACTCTTGAAAAATGTATTACTTGAAAGTATCTGTACATAATTCTTTACAAGCTCACGGGCATATATTATATCTGAATACTCACCTTTCTTGGTCATATAATTACTGTTATCAGCAGTTATATATACGGACCCTCTTGCAGTATACACAGGTGTTACCATTAATTTTGTATACGCAACCGAACCTATAAAGAAAACTATTGTAAAAATAGCAACTACCCACCAACGATTTAATACCATTACTACTAAATCCCATACACTGATTTGTTCTCTGTTCAAAACTCTCACCTCATTGTAAATGTTATCTAAAACTATAATTATTAATCAAGAGACAATATATCTTTAACTGCGTATACCGCTTCTTTACTGATAGTACATTTCATCAAATAAACTTTCGCAACATCAATCAGCTTTTTTAAATCATCAATAAAAATACTAACCATATGTTCCAATACAGGTTTATTAATTTCATTATATAGCCTGAAAAATGCTGTAACACCATCAATCTGAGATATTTCCACACTGCTATGCTGTTCAATACAAATTATTCCTGCAAGTCTTGACTTTATATTGTTATTTATAAAATGCTTGCCTGACCACGGTGTTCCGTAAACATATACTTCTCCATCTGTTATTCTCATAACAGGATTATCATCATTGATATAAACAACATCCTCTAAGTGTTGTTTCCACAAAGATGTCTGTGTAGACTTTCCCGTTCCTGATGGTGCAGAAAACAAGATAGCATTTCCTTTATATGAAATAGCGGAGGCGTGAATAACATACGCATGATGCATCATCAACATATAATAAAAGGCCTGTCCAACTAATCCAAATAACTTTAAATCAATTGACGGCCCACCTATCAAAGATGTATCCTTAGCACAGATATCTGCACGATTAAAATCCTTATTCCATGTTATTTTCGCAAGGCACAAGTCGTAGCTTTGAGAATAAGTATATGCATATACAGAACCATCAGCATTATCAATGTGCCATGAAAAACGCCCTGCACCTACAACATCTTCGTCAAAACGTTCAAGTTCAATTTCATCCTGCACTTTATAAGTAATAACCATATCTGCACCCGAAAACGGCATTTCATACTCTTTTAACTTTTCAGACAGAAAAGCATTAGAGTTGCCTGTTATTTCAAGCTTATATCCTGCAATTAAATACTTCACTTTTATGTATTTGTGTTGCTTGTTCCATAAGCTTCCAACAAACCAATTTCATTATCTGTAACAAGACCAGAATCGCTATATCCATCAGATTGCGAATCAGAAACAGAGTCCGGAACCAATGCAGTAACGGTTTCTTTAACCTGTAATTCAACTATATTCAAAATTGGCTTTTCATATTTAATCATATACTAAACCTCCAATACCAACTTCATTCATTAATAACTAACATCCATACTTTGCATTTTCTTCTGACAAAGCACATAAAAACACTAATTTTACTCCTATATTATATACCAAATTCTCTTAAAAGTCAATAGAATAAAATGTAAATCATCAATTTTCCAATAAGTTTTGACTTGCAAGCTTAAAAACAAATTCATTGACATCATTATCGGCACATTCAACATCAATTTCAAATGCTTCTGCAAATTTGCTTACCAATTCGCTATATTCTGTTCCTTCATCAAGTTGTTGCCATATCCATGCACCTGTTTCATTTGTTGTAAGCATCTTTTTGAAGTCTACTATATTTTTCCCAGTTGGCACCACTATATAATCTCCTGCTATGTTCTTTAAAACAAAGCCGCTTTTGTGTTTAAGAAATTTTCTCATATAATTATCTTCTTCCTTTAATTAGCTTTACGTTAATTATATCATTTTTTTTTGAATTAATCAACATCTTTCCAAAATACCGTAATGTCTTTACTGCTTAAAACAATTCTTTTCACAAGATTTTGAATTACAAAAAAATCCAGGTATTTATTATCTTTTTCTAAGCGTAATTTCTTTAGTATAATTTGAATAATTTTATTTTCTGATACATTATTACGACAATCTACACATATAATCTTTTGGTTTTTTCTTATACATTTTCCACCACATTCACATTTCAGCAAACCACTTAAAGGATTCATCAACCCGTTTTTATCACTTCTATGACCATTTTTTATTTTTTCCTGAGTAAATGCATATATTTGTGGGTCGATTATTCTCTTATGAGTATTTTTTACACATATCCATTCATTTTCAGGAACAGATATTCTTTTTTTGCTTTTATAGCTTAATTTATTTTTCCTGTTTTGAACCAGGTTTCCGCAGTAAACAGGATTTGTCAAAATATCCTTAACTGTTCCCCCTGTCCAGTTATAGCCTTGTTTTTTCTCTCTGTAATTCATAGGAGAAACAATTTTTTCTTTATTTAATATCTGGGCAATTTTAGATGTTCCGAAACCAAAATTATATAACCAGAATATAATCCTTACTGTCTGTTCTGTTTTGGCATCCTTAATCAGTTGATTTTTATTTTCAGGGTTTTTCATATATCCATAAGGTGCAAAAGCAAACAAACACTCCCCTTTTCTCATCTTATCCTTGAACACCGCTCTTATATTTTCTGACAAATCCTCAAGGTACCATTCGTTTATAAGTGAATTAATCTGTCTTGTTTTTTTGTTGTTTTTATCATATGAATCAGTATTGTCAACTACAGATATAAACCGTATACCCAGCTCAAGAAATTTGTTGTTAATAAATTTATCTATTATACTGATATCTCTTGAAAATCTTGACATCGTTTTACATATTACTGTATCAAAACATTTATTTTCTGCATCTTTAAGCATTCTGTTAAACTCAGGCCGTTCTGCATTTATTCCCGAATAATCCTCATCTACATATATATTGTATATATCGTAGCAGTTATCTATACAGTAATTTATCAACATACTTTTTTGATTTAAAATGCTTTCACTTTCATCGCCGGTTTCATCTTCTTTTGATATTCTGCAATATAATGCCGCTTTTATCTTTATTCACTCCTTCATGATAATATTTTTCGATAAATTTTATTAGTTCTTCAATCTTTGCTTTGTTAAAATTTTTATGAATTACTTTCATTCAACCACCAATTAATTATATTGCTGATGCAAAGCGAAAAGAACAACAAAGATACACAGATGTGGAACCCGTTCAGTTCAATCAGGGCTACTATACTGTTGATATAAGATTCTATTTCAGAGTTACTCTTGATGTATACGCTGAACTTGGCAGACCTAAGAGAGTCGAAGGCATTGCTATTTATGACAAAAAAATTGCACTTTTCGGTTCCGAAGGCAAGTCAAAGATATTCCAGTCATCTTTCAATGAAGGTGCACCTGATAAACAGATAAGAGAAAAAAGCAATGTTCCTAAAGCTGTAGTTGAAGTAGTAGATCCTATTGCACTCAGCGCAAGAATTGCAGATAAATGTTCTGATAATTTATGTTGCGGCAATTGCGAAGTATCTTCAATACCTGAATGTATTTTAAATTGCTTCGAAGGTGCAATTTGTCCTGCAGATACAGAAAAAAGAGTTTATGTTACTTTAGGATTATTTACAATAACAAAACTCGAAAGAAATGTACAGCTTCTCATTCCTGTATATGATTTCTGTATTCCTACTGACGAATGTGTTTCATCTTCTCCTGCTAATCCTTGCGACTTGTTCGATCAGATTCAGTTCCCGGTTGATGAATTCTTCCCACCTCAGAAGCACGATTTCTTCGGTAACAACAATTGTGATTGTCAGTAAAAGTATAAAAGAACATCTCCAAAAGATTTCCTTTTGGAGATGTTCTTTTATAAATAATTCAAATTAAACTTTGATTATCTTAATATAAAATTCAAACTATTGTGTTATTTCAGGATTTTCTTCCATCATTCTTATTTTTAAGGTAACTTCCTTTCCATTACGCCATACAACTACTTCCATCATATCCCCGACTTTATGAGTGTCTCGGATTTTATTGATTTCATCAACAGTAGCAACGCTTTTTCCATCGCATTTTATTATAACGTCTCCTGGTTGTACTCCCGCAAGATAAGCACCATATCCCTCATACACCTCATTAACATAAAAACCTACCGGAAGGTCATAGTACTTGGAAAGCTTCTCTGTTATATTAGTTCCCGATACACCTATCATAAGTCTGCCGGTTACGTAGCCCTTATTTATTAAATCGTCAACTACGAGCTTAACCTCGTTTGAAGGAATAGCAAAGCCAATACCTTCTACACCTGTTGCAGACATTTTTACAGAATTAATTCCAATAACCTCTCCGTACGCATTAACAAGAGGACCACCCGAATTACCAGAGTTTATAGCGGCATCAGTTTGGAGAAGCGTTAGGGTTTTGTCAGCTATATTAACAGTTCTGTTTACAGCACTTATAATTCCCTGTGTTACTGTTCCCATAAGTTCCGTTCCCAAAGGATTTCCTATTGCTATTACACGACTGCCAACATTTACATATGAAGAATCGCCGAAATTTGCATACACAAGGTCTTTTTCTTCAATCTTCAAAACTGCTAAATCACTTCGTGCATCATATCCTACAACTGTTGCCGGATACTCTTTGCCTGTATTTAAAATTACTTTTAATTCTCTTGCATTTTCAATAACATGAAAGTTCGTTACAATATAACCCTCTTCATTTATTATAACACCTGAACCACTTGATTCCGATGCCATATTAAAAAAGCTGATTGCATTTGTTTTATTTATAATACCTACAACTGCAGGCCCTACCTTTGCAGCAACATCCTCTGTTGAAAGCTCTTCTCCATCGGGAATAAACTGCTCGGTCTGTGTATTCTGTTTCATCTGAGAAGCATTGCTTTGATGAAAGTAAGTTTTATTGCCCTGCTTTTTATCTGCAATAGAAAATCCTATCAAAGTACCTGCAACAAGACACACAACTAACCCAATTCCAACTCCTGCAACAGCCCACTTCCTGGAACGCTTTTTATTTTTAGCAATGAGCACATCTTCGTCATCACTCAGAACTTCTTCAGCTTCATAAGAATAAGTATATTCCCCTTCGTTATTTACTGAATTGTCAGAAGTGTTGACTTCAAAATCATCTTCTGTATATTCAACAGCTTCATCCAAATTAAGTTCTTTTTCTGTTTCTTCAAATTTATTTTCGTCTGTCTGCTCGTCTCTTGTATTTTCATCATTAAGCATTTTAGATCCTCCTGACTCCACTGCCTTTAGCATTTATTATGTCAATTAATATACACCATAGTTTTGTAATTTATGTGAAAAAAGTCAAAACTCATTGAGAAACATTAAAACTATATCCTACTCCCCACACAGTATCTATACTCCAAGCCTGAGTTTTTAGATTAAACCTCTTCCTGAGCTTTTTAATATGTACATCTACAGTTCTGCTGTCGCCAAAATAATCATATCCCCATACTCTGTCAAGAAGCTGTTCACGGGTAAAAACTCTTCCTGCATTATTAGCAAGAAAATATAATAGTTCTATTTCCTTCTTTGGTAATTTATATTTCTCCCCGGCCACAATTATTTCATATGAGGAGATATTAATATATAAATCTGTATACAGCACCTCATCCGGTGAGCTGTTTCTTACCTTTGCCACGCGTTTTAAAACTGCATTTATTCTTGCACAGGATTCTCTTATATCCCAGTCTTTATTTATAAATTCATCTACACCTACACTGTAACATAATAATTTATATTCTATGTTATTATTGCGAGATATAATAATGAGAGGAATATCCGTTGTTTTTCTTATTTCAATTATGAATTCATTACTTTGCTCTTTGAAAAAATCATCATCAACAACTATCAGAAAAGGAGTCTCTTTTTTCAATATTTCAAATGCTTTTTCACCTTGAGTACAACAGACTATATCGTATCCGTATTTACGCAAATTTGCAGAAATATTATTAACATACATACCATCACTGCAGTAAACAAGAATTTTTATATTTAAAGCCAAGACAACCTCTCCTTACATCATTAGCAGCTTTAAAAAACTACCAATTACTCAAATGCTTCCGGACACAAACCTGCTGAAATAAAATCATCATTTCTAACAGGCTTTTCGCCAAAGCCTGCACTTCTCATATATTTTTCGAAAGGATCTATTTCCATCGATATACATCCCACATCTTTTCCCATATCCTTAAGTATTTTACCGTCAGGAGCAACAATCATTGAGCAACCGCCAAATTCGTCGGTATCCATAGAATAAGAGCTTCTCGCAACATACGCATTACACCTGAAAGCTGTTAATTTTGCCTGTGCACGTATAATATCTGTACGTTCACCTCTTTGATATCCGGGAATAAGTATAATATCAGGTTTTCCTTTTGCAATATATTCTATCTGTTCGTTAAAATAAACATCATAACAAGTCATAAATGCAAATTTTATACCGTCAAGTTCGCATAAACACCGACATTTTCCTGAAGAATCTCCTGCTTTTACCCCAAGCTTAACTTCTGAAGGCGGGAGATGCTGTTTATCATAAATAAATGCAACCTTACCATTTTTGTCAAATAAATATGTGCTGTTTTTAATTTCACCATTTCTTGTCTGTAATACATTTATAGAAACATATGCATTTTTATTTTTGGCAACATCAGAAGCTTTTTGCAGCATAACTTCGGCACGTTCCATAGCCTTAAGTTCGCTTTCTGCATCGGAAAGCCCCCCTGCATTTGAATATTCAGGAAGAACAATAAGTTCATTTTTATCAATTGTTTCAAGATTGCTAAGTAAAAATTCCGATATTTTCTCATCAGGATTTTCACCACTGTAGTATCTCGGTTGTGTTACTGTTATTTTCAGCATCAGATTTTCCCCTTTTCAATATAATTATTCAACACATAACGAACAACATGTTCATCATTAGAACATATAATCTCATCAGCTATTTCCTTTAAAGAATCACAACTGTTCGATACAGCAAGTCCAAGTCCTGCCGCAACTGTAATACTGCTGTCATTATCGCTGTCCCCTATACTTATTGTCTGTTCATAAGGTATATCCAGCATATCGGCAAGACTATATAAAGCATTGCCTTTTCCTGCATCACCATTCATTATTTCAAGATTATATTTACTTGCTTCAACTGTTTTAAGACAGTTAGTATCTTCTATAAGCTTTTTACAACGAAGTTTGTCCTCGTAATTGTGGAAAAATACCGAAAACACTTCAATATTATCCGCTTCATAACTAATTTTCTTAAAATCATCTGCATAAACTGCAAAATTACGAATCACATCACGATGCGGCTCAATTACATTGTAATAATCAAAGGAAGCATCATCCTGAAGTTTTGAATCTACATAGCTTTGTCCGTTCTGACGAAACATAATGTGTGGTTCACAAGCATTTAGAATATCAAGGACAACTTTACTCATTTCATTTGATATGCACCTAAGTATACGATTACCTGTCTGACGGTCAAGTACAACCGCTCCATTTGAATGTAATATATAACGAATAGATGAGATATTACTTATTTCCTCAGGAATTTCATTTAAAGTACGTCCTGTGCATGGTACAAATAAAACTCCCATCTCTCCAAGTTTATTTATAGCATCAATATTCTCCTTACTTACCTGAGAATCACTGTTAAGCAATGTTCCATCAAGGTCAGATGCAATAATTCTGTAGTTCTTCATTTTGTTTTCCTCCGATGTTTAAGTAATTTTTGAATATCAATCCCTGAAATATAAATCTCTTGTATATACTTTATCCAACACATCAGATATTTCATCACTATATCTGTTTGCAATGATTACATCCGAAATTTCTTTAAAAACATTAATATCACGTATTACTCTGCTGTTGAAAAACTTCTCATCACGCATTGTGGGTTCATATACCACAACTTCTACGCCTTTTGCTTTTATTCTTTTCATAACTCCCTGTATTGAACTTTGTCTGAAGTTATCTGAATTAGCTTTCATTGTAAGCCTGTAAACACCAACAATATCAGGTTTTTTGGCAAGAATCTGGTCGGCAATAAAATCTTTTCTGGTTGTATTTGAATCGACAATTGCGCTAATCAAATTCTGTGGAACATCATTATAATTAGCTTTTAGTTGCTTTGTATCCTTTGGCAGACAGTACCCACCATATCCAAAAGACGGATTATTGTAAAAATCGCCTATTCTTGAGTCTAAACATACACCTTCAATAATAGATTTTGTATTAAGACCTTTTGTTTCTGCATAAGTATCAAGCTCGTTAAAATATGCTACCCTTAATGCAAGATACGTGTTTGCAAAAAGTTTAATGGCTTCTGCTTCCGTAAGGTCAGGATATAAAATTTTTGTGTCCTGATTAAGAGAAACTTCTTTAAGCATATTTGCAAAAGTTTCTGCAGCCTTTTCCAGTCTGGCGTTTCCGTTAGGAACCCCTACAATAATTCGGCTCGGATGAAGATTATCATATAGTGCATGTCCTTCCCTTAAAAACTCAGGACTGAAAAGTATATTATCACACTTCATCTTTTTTCGAATCATCTCTGTATAACCAACAGGAACTGTAGACTTAATTATCATTATCGCATCAGGGTTAATACGTATTACCTGTTCAATTACACTTTCCAAAGCAGAAGTATCAAAATAATTTTTGTTCGGATCATAATTTGTCGGCACAGCAATAACTACATATTCTGCTTTTTTATATGCTTTTTCTGCGTCAGTAGTAGCTGTTAAATTCAGTTTTTCAGAAGCAAGGTATTCTTCTATATCCTTGTCTACAATTGTAGATTTTTTACTGTTTATCAACTCCACCTTTTCAGGAATAATATCAACAGCTGTTACTGTATGCTTCTGAGAAAGCAAAACAGCTATCGACAATCCAACATAACCTGTACCCGCTACTGCAATTTCCATAAGAACACTCCTTTTAAATCTAAATTAATAATGCGTATTTACAACACATATTATTCTAAAATCTGTTCTCACAAAAAATAGAATTCAGTATCGTAAATTATATTTGAACGCGTAAAGTCCCTATGGTGTGTCCTATGGCAACTACGCTTATTATAATTATATATTTATTCTGCAAAATTTGCAAGTAAAAAACTATCCTTTTTTATGAATATATCGTAAATTTCTACTCAAAACAAATTGACACATACAAAATTTCTCAAAATAAAATCTTGTATGTGCCAATTATATCATTATAATTAGTGTTTAATTACATATATTGTGTAGATTACACTTATTAGTGCATAAGGTATAAGCAAAAGAAGACAAATCAAAGTGTAAATTGAGGGCAGGAATATACTTATGATAAATAACACACCCATAATTACAGTCATAAATCCTATAAATCTGTTAACTTTTCTTGCTTTATGAGTTTCCATATCATAATCTTTGATATAGTCAAATTTTGGAAGATAATTACCTATAACCATTAATATTATTCCTACAATTATCCCTGCAACTTTTCTTATTTCAAAGTCGAACCCTAAATTATAACAAAATGTTGCAATCTGTAAAATTATCGTAATAACAGGAATTATCCATTTAGTAATCATTTCAAACTTTTTACGTTCTCCATGCTTATATGAATTAATGTCATTGATAAAACAGCAAAAGCATTGCAAAGCTATCATCAACAATGGCAACCCAAATACTGCAAAACCTTTAGTTGCAAAATTATCAGGTTTATTGTTAATATCAAAATGTATTGCCATACTTTGTGGCAATTTATCCCACAATATTAGTCCAGGTAAAATCGGCAAAAGACAAACCAGACTTGTTATAATTAATGTTTTCCATTTTATAAATTTCATATTTTTTTACCTCCCAAACCATATATCCATGTTAAAACTTCCTCAAAAACTGATGCATTAAGTTCATAATAAATATAATTTTTATATTTTTGTTCTGTAATTAAATCTGCCGATTTAAGCTTAGTAAGATGATATGAAACCGTCGCACCTGTCAAATTGAATTGTTCTGCAATCTCTCCTGCAGACTTTCTTCCGTTTTTTAGCATTTGCAATATATCCCTTCTTACAGGGTCGGATATTGCTTTTAAGGTTTCGTTTATTCCCATTTAACCACCTTATCCCAAAGTATTTAGAAATATTTCTAAATAGATTATATTACACTCCAGAAATTTTGTCAAGAACTATTTAGATTTTTTTCTAAATATCCCTTAAAGAAAAAGCTGTTTTTGCTTCGTTTTGCTTATTTCGCAAAACTGTAGCTCCTTGCTTTGCTTTTCCTTCTTCCCGAAAAGTAAGTCTTACTTTTCGGGACTCCATAAAGTCGCACGACTTTATGGAAAGAGGAGGAACAACATAGCGAAAG
>JAZNWH010000130.1:0-3799 GCA_045593265.1 Clostridia bacterium
CAACGAAATCGGTGAAGTTAGTCAGAAGTTATATGACACAATTACAGGAATCCAGTGGGGTAAGGTAGAGGATACATTCGGCTGGACTATGGATGTAAATAAATAAGGTGATATAAATGTACAAAATTTTAGATGCCCATTGTCATATTTATCCTGATAAAATTGCTCAAAAGGCATCGGATGCAACAGGTAAGTTTTACGGTATGCCGTCTAAAATGGACGGCACCGTATCTACTTTGCTTGAAGATGGAAAAAAGGCGGGAATTTCGCATTTTTTGGTGCAATCTGTTGCTACAACACCGCATCAGGTGTCCAGTATAAACAAATTTATTTCTGAAAGCGTGGAAAAAAGCAATGGTCTTATGACAGGCTTTGGAACAATGCACCCTGAAAGCGAAAATCCTGAAGCGGATATTAATGAGCTTATTGCACTTGGGCTTAAGGGAATTAAGCTTCATCCAGACATTCAAGGGTTTAAGATTGATGATTTCCGCATGCTCAAAATTTATGAGCTTTGCGAAAAAAACAAGCTTCCTGTTTTAATGCATTGTGGTGATGACCGTTATGACAACTCTAACCCCAACAGACTAAAGCCTATTCTTGATATCTACAAGGATTTAACCGTTATAGGTGCTCATTTTGGCGGATATTCCGTTTGGGATGATGCCGCAGAAAACTTATCAGGTTATAAGAATTTCTATGTTGATACAAGTTCTACGCTTTTTAAAGTAGATGTAAAAAGAGCGAGAGAACTAATTGATATATTTGGTATTGAAAAAGTTATGTTTGGAACTGACTACCCACTATGGCAGGTTAGTGAAGAACTTGAAAGATTTATGAAAATAAACCTTTCTGATACTGAACTTAAAAGAATTTTATGGGATAATGCCGCAGAACTTTTAGGTATATAATTCTAAAAGGATTCTGCGGTCTTTTTATATGGGAATTTATTGACATTTTGTTTGTTTTTTGGTAGAATAAGGTTATGATTATATGTGCGAAAAATAAACATATAGCATGCTTATTTGACTAGAACTATTTAAGGAGGAAAGTATTATGTCAAACGAAAAGCGTAGTTCATTTACGAGCTCAATAGGATTTGTTCTTGCTGCTGCAGGTTCCGCAGTAGGCCTTGGAAATATATGGAGATTTCCTTACCTTGCAGCTCAGTACGGCGGAGGAATATTCTTGCTTGTATATTTAGTTTTAGCCGTAACCTTCGGCTTTGCACTTATGGTAGCTGAAATCACTATCGGAAGAAAAACCGGTCTTAGTGCTATTGGTGCTTTTAAAACTCTTAGTAAGAAATTTTCATTTTTAGGATATTTAGCAGCACTTGTTCCTATAATTATTTTACCTTATTACTCACAAATCGGTGGTTGGGTAACTAAATATTTATATGAATACATAGTAGTTGGCGGTACAAATGTTGCAAGTGACGGATTCTTTGGCGGATTTATTTCTGCTACAGGAGAACCTGTTCTTTGGTTCTTTGTTTTCTTAGCTGCTACAGCTGTTGTAGTTCTTTTTGGAGTAGAGAAGGGTATCGAAAAAGTAAGTAAGATAATGATGCCAATTCTTGTTGTGCTTTCGATATGTATTGCTATATATTCAGTATGCTTGCCTGGTGCTATGGAAGGTGTTATATACTATCTGAAACCTGATTTTACAAAGTTCTCTGTAAAAACAGTTTTAGCTGCCATGGGTCAGCTTTTCTATTCAATGTCCCTTGCTATGGGTATTATGATTACATACGGCTCATACATGAAGAAAACAGAAAATATTGAAAAATCTGTAAGAAACATTGAAATTTTTGATACAGGTATTGCATTTATTGCTGGTCTTATGGTTATTCCTGCGGTGTTTGCTCTATCTGACACACCAAATGTTGGTGCAGGACCAAGCCTAATGTTTATAACTCTACCACAGCTATTTGCTACAATGCCATTTGGTAATATTATTGGTTTGGCTTTCTTCTTGCTTGTACTATTTGCAGCACTTACATCATCAATTTCTCTTATGGAAACTGTTGTATCAATATTCTGTGACAAGCTTCACATCGGAAGAAAGCTTTCATGCTTGTTGGTATTCTTACTTACAGCAGTTGTTGGTTTAGTATCATGCTTCGGTTACAGCATCTGGTCACATATAACTATTATCGGACTTCAGTTCCTTGATTTCTTTGACTTTATCAGTAACAGCGTAATTATGCCGATTGTTGCATTCTTTACTTGCATTTTGGTTGGTTATGTTATAAAGCCAAAGGCTATTATTGATGAAGTTGAAAGTTCTGCAAAGTTTAGCAGCAAAAAGTTATTTGTATTTGTTATCAAGTATGCAGCACCGATTTGTATTTTGCTGATATTGATATCTTCAGTTTTGAATGCGTACGGAATATTTACACTATAATTAAGTATGAAAAATATAATTGGAAACATATTTTTATATGCAAAAACACTCATCAAATGGGTGTTTTTTGCATGTTTGGTAGGGGCTTTAGGTGGTATTGTAGGAAGTTTATTTCATAAATGTATAGACTTCGTGACAGAAACCAGACTTGAAAACCCATGGATTATTTACTATCTTCCCATTGGTGGATTAATTATTGCCGGAATGTATCAGCTTTTTAAGAAAAAGGGAAAAATAGATACAAACAGAGTTTTAGAGTCCATTTCAGGTGATGAAAAGGTCCCATTTGTTATGGCACCACTTATTTTCATAAGTGCCGTAATAACGCATCTTTTTGGTGGTTCTGCAGGCAGGGAAGGTGCAGCACTGCAACTCGGCGGAAGTATTGGTTATAAGCTGGGAAAGTTGTTCAGATTCAACAAAAATGATTTACACATTATGATCATGGCAGGAATGAGCGCGGTATTTGCGGCACTGTTTGGCACGCCAGCAGCAGCTGCTGTTTTTGCTATTGAGGTTGCGTGTATAGGAGTTTTTCATCACACGGCTCTTCTTGCTTCTGTTATATCGGCTTTTCTTGGCTACCAGACAGCAGTATGGTTTGATATACCACCTGTAAGGTTCAATATTTTAACCTTTTCGGGATATACACCGGAAATTATCATCAAATCTATTATATTAGCAGTATCCTGTGCGGTAATCAGCATAGTATTTTGCTTAGCTATAAAAAATGCTGAAAAGCTCACAAAAAAGGTAACCAAAAACGGATATTTACGCGGTTTTTTAGGTGGATTATTAATTGTCATTCTTACGCTTTTTGCAGGAACATCTGACTATAACGGTGCAGGTATGAATGTAATTGAAAATGCACTTAACGGAGATGCAAATCCCGAGGCGTTTTTACTTAAAATAATTTTTACTGCAATTACAATAGCGACAGGGTTTAAAGGTGGAGAAATTGTGCCGGCATTTTTTGTTGGTTCAACTTTCGGGTGCCTTATGGGGAATGTTCTTGGTATAGATCCGGGATTTGGTGCAGCTATCGGATTTATTGCACTTTTCTGCGGGGTCACTAATTGTCCTATTGCCTCACTTTTGCTGTCAATTGAAATTTTTGGTTCGGATTGGGTAATTTTGTTTGCCATAATTTGCGCAATCAGCTATATAATGTCGGGATATACCGGGCTTTACCATAGTCAAAAAATATTATACTCAAAAATAAATGATGACTATATTGATATAAATGTCAAATAAATAAATATCCACCCGCGTAGCGGGTGGTTTTTCATTTTCGGGTATAACCCTACTCTTTACTGGCTACGCACAAGTGCGTCTTTTATTGGCCTGCCAGCCATGCAAAGTTTACTTGCTACCCATAAATGGGTCCCTT
>JAZNWH010000131.1:0-87989 GCA_045593265.1 Clostridia bacterium
TGTAACAGTATGGGATTCTCTCTATCAGGGTGGTAAAGAAGCAGTTTACACAGCAGCAGGACATGATGCAGCAACAGGCTTTACATCAATTGACAGTATTACGCTACCTTTGATGTTCTCAATCGGAACATATTCAATGGATTATTTCAGAGTTTATGAAATCGAAGGAACAACAACAGGCTATGCAACAATGCCTAATGGTAACACAGTTAAATATAACGAAGCAATTGAATTAAAATTCTACGGTGTAAATGATGCATTTACATTCCCGACAAGTGCAGTTACATTAAAAACATCAACAGGAGCTAACGTTGAAACAACAAATACTTATAATAAGGAAACAGGTATTCTTTCAGTTAAACCAAACGCTGACCTTACAAAGGGCGAATTCTACAAAGTAAACATCAACGCAACAGCGTTTGCACCAATCGCTATGGAATATTTGGGTTCAACATACTTTACAGTAACAGCCCGTGATGATTTTGAAACAGACAGAGTAATCTTAGACGATGACTTTGACGACAACACAACTCAGGGCTGGGTTGCCGGTAATGCAGTAGATACTTATGGTGCAACAGTTACTGCAGAAGACGGTATGCTCCATGTAACCGCAGTTGGTATGGGCTACGGTCAAGGTAAAGAAAGTTCAGTTACAAAATTACTTGGCGACGGTATCGAGCTTACAGAAGGCAAGAAGGTTGTAATTAAAACAAAGGTTAAAAATGTAACAGAAGGTGCAACCTGGGTTCTTAATCTTAACAGACCTGAAGATTTAACTAACTTACCTTCAAACGCAAACCTCTGGGGCAATTACTTACTTGTAAGAAACTCATCAACTGATATTACAGTTCCTGCAGACAAGAGAGAACCGTTACAGGGACCATACAACAACTATGTATGGGGCTACAGCCTCGGTGAAAAAGGCTTAGACGAAGAGGGCGATGTAGTTAACAAGGAAACTATCAACACACTTAATAAGTGGGTTGAATACACAATCACAATTACAGATGAAGAAATTAACAACCTCCACGTTAAGGCTGACATTTTAGACGATAACGGAAATATTGTTGCAACCTATGAATCAGACGAGCTTAATAATGCAACAATAAAAACTTCATTTGATGCAGGAGAAAGAGTATTCGGTAAGGTTCCAGGTTATTCAACAGTTGAAGATGCTGCTGACCCTGCAAAGAAAGCTGTAATGGATAATATGTTCAATAAGTGGTTATCAGCTGACAGACTTACCTTCTCAACAGGTAAATACAATACTCCTATGGAATATTACATCGATTACATCAAGGTTGAACAGATGGATGCAAATGATGTTGAAACAACAGCATCAGTTGCTCTTAAGGTAAATGGCACAGCAACTCAGAACCTTACAGCAGGAGATAACGTAATTCCTACATTTACACTTCAGGGTAACACAGGAACAATGTTTACAGTTATAAGTGCAATGTATGTTGACGGTGTTCTTGAAGGCACACCTCATATTAAAACAGTAACAGCAGAAAATTCAAATGAATTTACTTATACAGAAGAAAACGGCTTTATAGTTCCTGAATCAGGAGCAGTAGAAATCAAAGCATTCGTATGGGATGCTCTCGATGGACTTAAGCCAATAAGCGCAGTTGAAAAGGCGTCAAACGACTGACTTACTGTGTATGTTCAGGCATACAGCGGTAGTGATACCGTAGGTACAGGGGAGAAAAACTCCCCTGTAGCGACCTTGACAAAAGCACTTAAGGTAGCAAAAGAAAAATATGAAGCTTTACCTGATGAATACAAAGGAACACAGATTATTGTAGGCGACGGTATTTACGATGCTAAAGGAACGGTTTATGTTAGTGCATCTAACACCGCATTTGGTGAAGACGGACTTACAATAAAGGCTCAAAAGGGTGCTAAACCAACCTTTGTGGGCGGTGTTACATATAACATAAGTGAAGCAACTAAGGTTAACGACACAAGCATTTTAAACAGACTCCACAGTGAAAATGCAAAACAAAACCTTTATGAATTGGATTTAACAACAAAAATAGCTTTAAACGAAATTCCTGCCGTAAACTATCCCGGTGCATATAATTTAAACTCAATGCTTAGTCAGGTTGGACTTGAAAATCCACCCACAAGAACCTGTGAAGCAATTTTCGATAACAACCTTATGACTGTAGCAAGATACCCCAACAGCGGTTATGCTTACGCAGGTGAGGTTGTAGACGCAGGTATTGAAGCATGCTATATGCTTGACAGTTATGACGGAACTGAAAATGATCTGGATGTAACAGAGGAAAACCTTTTAAAAGGCTTTGAAATCAAATCAGATTACGAAAACCTTTCAAAATGGGCAACAGCGGACCAGGCTTTAATTTTCGGTTACTTTATGTACGACTGGGCAACACAGACAGTTCCTTTAAAGGAAATTAATGCAGAAAATGGTACTCTTCGTTCAAAGTATCCAAGCTATTACGGAATTAAAGAAGGTAAGAGATACTATGTATATAACCTTCTTGAAGAAATTGACCTTCCGGGTGAATACTTTATCGACAGAACAACAGGAAAGATGTATTTCTATATGCCCACTAATGCTACAGAAACAAGCACAATCAGCATTACAAACAATTCAGGTTCCTTAATGAGTATAAGTGTGGAAAATGTTACGGTTGACGGTCTTACCTTTACAGGTTCAAAATCATCAGGTGTTTATCTTGGCGGAAACAACAATGTTGTAAAAAATTGTGAAATTTCAAATACTGCAGCCGAAGGTGTGAATGTAAGCGGAACAAATAATACTGTCGACAACTGTTATATTCACGACACTAATTGTGGTGTTTCATTGTCAGGCGGTGTTACAGAAACTCTTACATCGGGTAACAATAAGGTACAAAACTGCGAAATCACAAGATATTCAAGAATAAGTAAAACCTACTGTGCGGCAGTTGAAGTATACGGTGTAGGAAACATTGTAACACACAACGAAATTCACGATGGCGAACATATTGCACTTCGTTATCAGGGACAAAATCATACATTAAGCTATAACGAAATTTACGATGTATGTAAAGAGGTTGACGATGCAGGCGCAATCTACGTAGGCAGAAAGTGGACAGACAGAGGAAATAAAATTCTTTCTAACTATTTCCACGATATTACTCCGAATATCGACACAACATCAGCAGGACAAAACCCTGTTGCAGGTATATTCCTCGATGACCACTATGCAGGCGCATATATCGAAGGTAATGTATTTGCAAATATCTATGGCGATGGTATCCGTGGTAACGGTGGACGTGAGCATACAATTACAAATAATGTATTTGTAGACTGTACTTTAAGAGGAACATATATGAAAGACTCAAATCCTGACAATGCATACGAAACACAGGTGGAAGGATTAAGTAAAGTTCCTTATCAGAGTGATGTATGGAAAGTAGCTTTCCCTGCTCTTTACGATATTTTAGACAATGATCCTTCATACCCCGTTGACCATATTTACACAAACAACTTAGCAGTAAATTGCGGTCAGGCAGGTTATAGCTACGGTAGTCTTGCAACAGAGTATGCAACAGATATTTCGAATAATATTACAACAAATGAGGATCCGGGCTTTAAGGATATGGCAAACGGTAACTACACAATTACTTCTGATACTATGAAAGCCTTGATTCCTGAATTCAAGACAATTGAATTTGAAAAAATGGGAAGACAGTAATATAATGATTTCATCGGAGATGAAATCAATGAATTGCCTTCGGCATGAATAGAAATCTGCCATTTCATGAATTGAGACTTACAGCTCATGAATTGCACTAAAGTGCATTAAAAGGCAATTCAATTCATGGAGCGAAGCGAGGAAGTGCCCTTGGGGTGCGAGAAATCATGGTGGAACGCCAATTCATGACAACGAAGTTGTCAATTCATTTGAAATGTTTGGCATCTTAATTGTTTATCAATTTAAAAAACGGGGATGTAAAAATTTAATATTTTCACATCCCCACACACAAAATATATAAAGGAGGAATACTATGCATAAAAAACTCACAGCACTTTTTTGTGTGTTAACTTTAGTTTTGTCGGTTTTGGTTATGCCTGTATCTGCAGACGTAACAGAACAAACAGCAAGTGGTTTGACTTATATTATAAATGACCAGTTTAATGATGGTGATCTGGGAGACTGGGAGCTTAGTTTAGGAAGTAACTCAGCCGACAATGTTTCTTTAACTGCCGATACCACAGCAGATGGCTCAAAGGTTATGAAGCTTACAAAGGTGGCAGCTAACGGATATCATCATCAGCAGGTAGGTTATGCGTATCTTAAGCTTCCACAGAGAATTACCTTTGAGCAAGGTAAATATGTTGTTGTTAAAGCACGAGTAATGCAGTCCCTTCCAACAGGAGTTACAAGTAACGATGTAGCAATCCTTGCAAATGCACCTAAGGCTGTTACAAATGTAGGTGCCAGAGGGTCAAAAGCGTACTTTCTTGCAGCTGTTTCAGCGAGCGATGTTACAGTCCCTAAGGCAGGAAGCCGTGAAAATGTTGATAAAATTATAGAAGCAGATACAAACGATAGTTGGGTTGATTTTGAGATTGTTTTTGACGGCAGTGAATTAACATCAACAATAACAGGGGACAATGGATTTACATTTACAAACAGAGACGGTTATACAGTAAATGCTAAGATGGGAGAACAGACAGCAACATCACCTCAGACTTCACTCTTCCATAACATAGGTATAACTTCAACATATCCCGGTGTAGATGTAACAAGAGGTCAGGGCTATAAAAATGCATATATGGAAGCAGGATATACAGATTTCACTGCCGAAAACTTCCACAGCTTTGAAGGACTTGATTCCCTTGCATTCCTGTTAAACAGAAATGCAAACAACGTTTACGTTGACTATGTTCAAATTTTTGAGGTTGACCCTAACGTTACAGCAAGTGTACCTGCGAATACTGATTATGGTATAATATACAGACCTACAGAGCTGTCTTTAAATTTTAATTATCCGATTGATTATAAAGACGGTGAAATTGTTATTAAGGATGAAGCCGGTAATACAGTAGAACATAATGGTTCATATGACGAAACTACATGTACCTTTAAGGCATCTTTCAATTCAGAATTAGCCAAAGGTAGCTATAAATTTGTAATTAACGATTCAATAAACCCTCTGCCTGTAGGCAGTATAGATGATATGCACTTTGAGAAAAGAACTATTGATTTTAAAGTGTACGATACTCTGCCGCCCAGGCTCGAATATTTAACAATTGATGGATTCGTGGCACCTGGATGCGTTGTTACAGCTGATTATAACATTGTTTCGAACTCAGGCACAGATTATAGCTTGGTTTATAAATGGTTTGCATCCCAAAGCGGAGAAGAAGGTACATTCGAAGAGCTTGAAGGCTTTGTCGGAGATACCCTTGATATAACCGCGGCAAATGCTGCAGAAAAATATATAATGTTATCGGTAATCCCGCAGGCGAGCGGAGTTGAAGGAGTGGAATGTTTCAGTAATGTTTTAATACCTGAAACTGCTCCTGTTATAAGCAACTTAAAATTAAGTGCTTCAAATCTTTTCCCGAATTCTTATTTAACATTCTTATATGATTTCAGTGATATAAATGGGGATCCGGAAGATGGAACGGTTGTTGAATGGTTCACATCTCCTGACGGTACTTCAAACTGGCAGAAGGTATCGGAGAATACAAAATATCATATTACAGAAGCAGATTTAGGTCTTTACATAAAGTGTGCAGTAACACCAAAGAGTGATTCTTTATATGAATCAACAGGTACTACTGTTGAAAGCGAGGTTGCAGGACCTGTTTCAGACATACTTGCAACAACTAATATGTATGTTGACCCAAGCTTTGAAACAACAAAGATGGGTGAATATTGGCGCTCAAATGCAAAAGATGGTGTATGGATAGGGGCTTCCATTACTAAAAACGATGCTCGTACAGGACAGTATTCACTTCGTGTACCACCCCGTGCTTCCGTTCATGATTCGTGGGGACAGGATATTGATATAACAATAGGAAATGTTTATCTTGTTGGTGGATATGCTAAAAAGGCAAGTGATAAGCTTACTGATACAGGCGGCTTATGGCCATATTGCTCAACAGGAAATGATGCTGCAGAACGATATGATAAGGTTTTACCGGAATATACCGTAACAAAAAGATGGCAGCTTTGTGCAGGCACATTCCTTGCGAATGCGTCAAGAGATGCTCGTTTCCAGTTCTTGTCTTTTGAAACTATAAGCAGTCTTGATGCAATTTTTGACGATATGTATTTAGGTGAGTTATTGGTTGCAGACATAGAAACCTTTGATGTCGGCGATGTTTTAATCCCTCAGTTTGGTGAAACTGCCGTAACAATAACAAGCGGTAAAATTTTAAATCAGCTTGGAACAACTCACGGTCTCGTTGATGAAACTATCAAGTACGATTTAGAAGGAGCAGAGGGCGTTTCAATTGAAGATGGTAATCTGATTATAACAAACAGAGCAAAAGCAGGAATGGTTAATGTAAGACTTTACGTTGAACCTCAGTATCCCGGTGCTGACCAGATTGTTTACGAAAAATATGTAACAGTTAATCTTGTTCCCAATAACGACCCATCACCAAAGGCAT
This sequence comes from Clostridia bacterium, assembly GCA_045593265.1. Lineage (GTDB taxonomy): Bacteria > Bacillota > Clostridia > RGIG6154 > RGIG6154 > RGIG8497. Next base: position 6,646 of record JAZNWH010000131.1, read on the forward strand.
ATGATTTAACTGTAAGTGGTAACGTGGCTGAAGGAAGCACTCTTACAGGAAGCTACGAATTTTATCAGATAGATGGTAAAAGTGATGCATCAACTGTTCAATGGACATATTGCGACACAGAGGACGGGGAATATAAGCCAATTTTGGGTGCTAACGGTCTTACATACGTGGTAGAAGGTACATATGCAGATAAATATATTAAATTTTCTGTAACACCGAAAACAGATGACGGTATGGTAGGAACAACTGTATATTCAGATTTTCTCACTATGGCACGTGTTCCTGTTGCAAGCAATGTAACAATCAGTGGTGATTTCAATGTAGGCGGAAGCATTAACGCAAAATTTGATTTCTATGACCCTAACGGTGATGCTCAGGGAACTCATATCTACAATTGGATGATTGATGGCGTTGTTGTACACACAGGTGAAACACTTACTCTTACCGAAACTATGATTGGAAAACAAATTAAAGTGGGTGTAACTCCTGTTTCGGTAAGTGCACCAACAAACGGAGCAGAGGTGTGGAGCGATGCAGTTGCAGGACCTTCATATCCTTTAGCAAGCGATGTTACAATTTCCAAAGAAGACGGACGTCTTGTGGGACACTATACTTACAGTCATCCCCATGGTACAAAAGAAAAAGAAACTACCTTTGCGTGGTATTTAGATGGTGTTTTAGTGTCAAACAAAATTGATTATTTACCTGATTTTGAAGGCACAAAAACAGTTACCTTCAGCGTAACACCAAAATCAGAAGGAAACCCTTCAACAGGACAAACAGTGTCTGTTTCAATTTCTATGGGTAATGCAGGAACTTCAACCGGCGGCTCAACAGGTGGATTTACAGGTGGAGGTTCAGTCGGTGGAGCAGGTGGCTCAGGCGGTTCGTCAGGTGGTGGCAGCGGAGCATCAGGCTCAGGTGCAGGTGTAACCAACATTAATGATATGAACCGTGTTGACCCGACAAAAGAACCTGAAAAGCAGCCCGAAGCAACCAAATCAGATATTGACAATCACTGGGGCAAGTCTTATATTGATGAAATGTCAAAACGAGGCGTTATGACAGCCGATGAAAACGGAAACTTCAATCCTGATATTAATGTATCAAGAGAAGAAATGGTAACATTCTTATTTGACGCATTAAAGCTTACAGAAAGTGAATACTCAAGTCAGTTTGCTGATGTAAAAGACGGTGATTTCGCTAAAAAGCTTCAGACAATGCTTGATAACGGAACTATCGCAAAGGACACAAACTTCAGACCGAACGACACAATTAGTCGTGAAGAAATGTGTAAAATCCTTTATGTATCCCTTAAAAATGCAGGCAAGCTTGCAGAAGTGGAAGATGGTTTGATTAATAATTTTGCAGATTTTGATAACATTTCCGAATGGGCAAGAGTATATGTAAATGCAATTTACGGAAATAAAATTATGGTCGGTGTTTCCGAAACTGAATTTGATGCAAAGGGAACAGTAACCAAAGCACAGGCAGCAACAATGCTTGTCAGAATTCTTAATTTAACGGAGGTAGAATAATATGAAAAAGCTTATATGTTTAATTCTTGCTTTAACAGTTATTTTATCTTCAGTATCTGTTTTTGCGAGAGACTATTACGACGGTTATAAGTTTATGGAGGACATCTTTAAGTTTGATGTTGGCGACTTCGTTGCGGGAGAAGGCGGAGAAGCTGATTCAGCTGCAGATGAAGAAACAAAGCTTATGTTGTTTCTTGAAGCATTAGGTCTTTGGGATGATGCATCCATTTCCAAGAACGAGCTTGTATCTATGCAGGAGTTTTCAAAAATTCTTACAAAGCTTAAGCTTGGAACAGAAAATGCATTTTCAGGAGTATATGACCTGAACCCTACAGAAGAATTTGCTACATACAATCATGCGTACACATATCTTGTTGAAGCGCTTGGTTACTCACATCTGTGCAAACAGTACCCAAATGCCAAGGATGCCAACATAATTGTTGCAGCAGAAATAGGTCTTCTTAACGAAAGACCTGAAAATATAGAGGCATATATATCAAGAGGAGAACTTGCTAAGCTTATCTATAAGGCAATGAATATGGATATAAGTGTAATTGAGTATCCTCCTGAGGGGGGCTATTCGTATACTGTTGTTGAAGGAAAAACTCTTTTAAACAGCGTACACGGTATATTCCTTATGAATGGCTTTGTAAACGCAATACCCGGACTTAATGTTTATAGCTCCGACAAAATTCGCGATGGATATCTTCAGATTGACAGACGCGAAATTAAAGATGGGGGAATTGATGTAACAAAGTATTTTGCAACCCGTGTTCAGGCATATACAAAGTATGATTCTGTTCGAGATGAGTACACTTTGATTGCTATTGATTTTGAAGAGGGTGCAGAAATTTTTGAGGTTGATTTCAGAGACATAGCTTATATTAGTGGTTACGAGATGGGCTACTTTGATGAAAATGACAATGAAGACACATACAATGTGTCAAATCTCAAATATGTGCTCGAAAATGGTGAAACCTTAGATACAATTACAGATATATGTGATTATACTAAAAACGAGGGTATTATCCGTTTCTCATCATCAACAAATTCAGGAGCAATTGATACTGCTGTAATTTACAAATATAATTACTTTGTTGTAAACAATGTTGATACACGTCTTTCCAAGATAGTTCTTCGTTATAACAGAACTTATAACGGAAATCCACACATTCAACTTCAGGAGAATGCACCGATGAGTGTGTATATTGACGGTGTGAAGGCCGATTATTCTCAGCTTGTTTCAGGAAGCATCATAAAAGTTTTCCAGTGTCCGTCAACAGGATATACATGGATAAATGCTAAGAGTATGAATGCAATCAGTGGAGAGCCTGAAATGCTTTATGACGATGTAGTTGTATTCGGCGAAAAAGAATATCGTCTGGCAAAGGACTGGGAGCTTTTTGTAGATGCGAAAAAAGACGATACTTCAATTATATCTTCTCAAAGACCAAAGGAGCTTGCTTTGGGTGTAAATACAACGTTTTATGTAATTGATGATGTAATTGCAGCATATACATCGACTCAGTCATACAAATACGGTTATATCAAGAGTGTATCACAGTCAAGAACAAGCCTTGACCCTGACATTACAGTAAGAATGTTTACTCAGGATGCTGAATGGATAGATTTTACAGTATCTGAAAAAATAGAGTTTGAAGGTCAGGCAGGATTAAGCAAGGATGCCGTTTTAGAGGCAATTAACAGCGGTGAAGAAAGATTGGCTCATTTCTTTGACCATCCTGTAAGATTCCGTGCAAACAGCGAAAATAAGCTTCTTGCTCTTGATACAATTTATGAATCTCAGTATGAAGCTAATACAGATGATGATATTGTATTTACTCAGTACTGTGGTATGGCACGAGACTGGACATATGAAGGTGTAGGAAGAGACAATCCTTTCTTCCTGGCAGAAAGCACAGTTATCTTTGTTGCTCCTGACGGAAGCAATGATGAAAGTGAATTTAAGATAATTACCAATACTCAGATGCCAACTGCAAACGGTTCAATTCTTGTACCTACTAAAATATATAACTTAAATGATTATTGCCAGATTTCACTTATGGTTATGACAAGAAGCTTGAATTCTTCTTCAAGTGCTGAAAAGGCTTACTACTATGTAGAAAAAATTTCTCAGGCTGTTATAAATGCTGAAGACCAGATTTATGGTTACAAGGTATCCGGCAAGCAGTTTGTAGGTATTTCAAGAGGTAACGGTGTATTAAAAGACTTCTACTTCTACGCCGACGAAAAAATGATGAATAAAAATGAAATTGAGCCGGGAGAAGAAGGATATGACGAAGTAACATATAAAAATAATGTCTTAGAAGTGGGAGACTTTATAAGTGCAGTGGTTTCAGGTACTGATGTAGCTTCGTGGGATATGCAGTTAAAGGGTGGTGTTATTCCTGAACCTACACCTGCTGACGATGATGTATCGGATAAAAACAATCTGAGTACGGACCAATATGTGGCAGTCGGAAAATTTGTTCGCGCAGATGCTGCAGGCGGTGTATGGGTTGCTAACGTAGACGGAGTTAATATGCCTGTTATTCCTACAGTTAAAGCTATTATTAATCCAAATACAAAAGAGATTATTTCAGCTACTGTTTCAGACTTTATCGAAGGCGAAAAAGTTTACTACCATTGGCAGTACGGACGAGGCAAATTCTTCATAAAGAACGAATATTAATTTTATTACAGGGCGTATTTTACGCCCTGTAAAATTCATATACACAAAGGAGATTGGCTAAATGAAAATAATTGCAAATCATGCACATATCTTTCAAAAGGAAGTCAGGGAAGACGGAACGGTTGATGCACTTAAAAATTTTTTGGATGAATGTGAAATTGACAAAGCAGTTTGCTTTGCACCTTTTTCAAATTATTTCAATTCAAATGGCGAAAGTCCTTCAAGGTGGATGTATGAACAGATTAAAAATGACGACCGTTTGCTCGCTTTTGGCACAATAGATTTTACAAAAGATAATGTTGCAGAACAGACGGAAGAGATATATCAGATGGGACTTTCGGGCATAAAGATGCATGCAGCTTTTCAAAAGTTTAAGCTTGATGAAGAAAAAGCCTGCAAGGTTTATGAGGTAGCTGAAAAAAGAGGTATGCCCATATCCTTTCATACAGGTATTCATTGGCACAGAATTTCAAGCTATAACACTCTTTTATACGATGAAATTGCATATAAATTTCCAAATCTTAAAATCTGTATGGAGCATGTAGGTGGATATCATTTTTTCAACGAAGCTATGGCAGTAATGAGCAATAACGGAAAACGTATTTATGCAGGTCTTACAAGTGTTCTTCATAAAGATACACATAAATACTGGTATTTAGGAAAAGACAAGATTAAGGATTTGATATGGATGAATGGTATAGATCAGTGTGTTTTCGGACTTGATTTTCCTTACACAAAACCAAGTCAAATAAAAGATGCGATAGTACAGCTCAATGAATGTGTAGAAGAAATGGACCTTGGTGAAGAAGCAAAAACGAAGGTTTTTGGTAAAAATCTGTTAAGAATGATTGAAACGAAATGAGAGTGATGCAAATGCTTAATAAAAAATATATTAGCTGTGATTTGTGTGTGATTGGCGGGGGAATGGCAGGACTTACTTCTGCTATTTCTGCAGCAAGGGAAGGACTTAATGTTGTTCTTATGCACGAAAGACCCGTTTTGGGTGGAAATGCCTCCTCTGAAATCCGTATGTGGGTATGTGGTGCTCAGGGCAGAGATAACCGCGAAACAGGAATAATAGAGGAAATAGCTCTTGAAAATCTTTATCGCAACCCTACAAAAAGCTATGCTATATGGGATACGGTATTATATGATTTTGTACGCAGGGAGAAAAATATTACGTTGCTCTTAAATTGCACATGTATGGATGCAGAAACCGAAAAGGGGGAATTTGCATACAGAAGAAATACAAGGATTAAGAGCATTACAGGATATCAAATGACAACTCAGTGCTTTTATGAGGTAGAAGCTAAATTTTATTGCGACAGTTCGGGAGACAGTATTTTAGCACCTCTTTGCGGAGCAGAATTTCGGATTGGGCGTGAAGGCAGCGATGAATTTGGAGAAGATACCAAAGTTAAGACTGCAGATAATATGACAATGGGTATGAGTTGCCTTATTCAGGGGAGAGAAACAAATAAAGAAATAAAATATATCCCACCTCAGTGGAGCACGCAACTGACTGAAAAAGACTTTGAAAACAGAGATCCTGACATATATAAAACAAATGAGAATTTTTGGTATCTTGAGTTGGGTGGCGATAGAAATACAATTGATGATACCGAGATTTTACGGGATGAGCTTATCGGTCTTGCAACAGGAACATGGGATTATATTAAAAATTCTGGGAATTTTAATGCAGCAAAATGGGATTTGGATTTTCTGGGATTTTTACCGGGTAAGAGAGAGTCTCGCAGGATGTGTGGTGAATATATGATTACTCAGCGTGATATCAGTGATAACAGAGTATTTGAAGACGAAATAGCATTCGGAGGATGGCCTCTTGATGACCATTATCCAGGTGGTTTTTATCATAAAGGTATGCCAAATACAAATGTTTCAACACCTAAGCCTTATTCCATACCATACAGGTCGTTGTATTCCAAAAATGTTGAAAATCTGTTTTTTGCAGGTAGAAATATAAGTATGACTCATATGGCAATGAGCAGCATACGAGTAATGGCAACCTGTTCACTCTTAGGCGAAGCAGTTGGTAAGGCAGCAGCTATTGCTGTTAAAAATAGCTTTACACCTCACGATGTATACTGTTATAAAATTGAAGAGCTTCAGGATATGCTTATGAACGGTGATTGCTTTCTCCCGTCAAAAACAAGAAAAATATCTCAGGTTTGCAAAAAGGCGGAGCTTAATATTGCGCAAGATACCATCAGAAACGGACAGGATCGTGCTCACTCTTTATATAATACCGATGAGACAAACTGTTCGTATATTGCAGCCTCAGGTGAGGAAATAATGTATAGCTTTGATGAAACTAAGGTTACTTCCGTGCATATTGTTTTTTGCAGCGATTTAAATCGTGATACTCTTCCGGGTGATATCAGTGAGCGTACACATTCAACTCGTGCGAATCAGCTTATTGACAGTCCGCAGATGTGTATGCCTCTAACACTTTGCAGAGAATTTAAATTAACAGGAGAATTGAATGGAATAGAAACAGAGCTTTTACATATTTCTGACAACAGAAAACGGGCATATCATTTAAATATAAATCAAAGATTAGATAAGCTTACTTTGACAGTAGCTTATAACTGGGGAAATAACAATAAAATTCCGTTGATTTCCTTTGATTTTGAATAGAAAGTGTTGATTAATAAAAAAACGCTAATCTGTGCGTAGTTCACGGATTACTGCTTGTTTTTTTGTGCAGAAGAAAAAAAGTAAAAAATCTGCAAGAATTAAAAAATTGTCGTGATTTTTTATCGTTTGAAGCCGAAAAAATGATGCTTAAAATTGGGTGATATATTTGCTAAAGAAATGCGATAATTTTCTGTTTTTGTGCTTCCTTTATGCACCGACACTGCCTTATATTTCACCAAAAAAATAATTATATCAGATTATAAATATGATACAAGTTATATGTCTTATTTTTATAAAAAACATCGATTATATGTATTGCCTTAATTTTGAAATGATATTATAATTCTAATAATTACGATAACATTTTAATACATCTTGCGTAAGATGTAGTCTGTAGAAATGTTTCTTGATGATTTGGAGTGTATAGTCGATGGTATATACGAATAAAATGAGCCTCCGGGAAAATATTCCTTGGAGGCTCAAACTATTGTATCGTAGATAGAATTGTGATATAATAATAGAGAAATTGTGTTTATTATACGCTCCGCGAAGATTTAATAAGTGCGTACGAAATTTTCCTCACTAGGTTCGGAAACGCACATGCACAATTATACCAAATTCCTTTGGAATTATGGTATAATGATTTCAAGCAAAGCTTGAAATCAATGAATTGCCTTCGGCATGAATTGAAATCATAAATTTCATGAATTGAGCCTATGGCTCATGAATTGCACCTAACGGTCCATTAAGGCAATTCAATTCATGGAGGATGCCGAGAATTCATGATGGAACATCAATTCACGACAACATAGTTGCCAATTCATTTTAAATCTTGTCATCCAGATTATACAGCCTTTATATAATTCAATTAAATTATGTGATAAAATCACAGAAAATAAAAAAACTATAATATATAATAAAACTGACATAGGAAAGGAGCTGATGTGAATATGACAGCTTTGAATAAAGATATAGTTTACGATATGATAATAGTTGGTGGAGGTCCGGGAGGATACACATCAGCACTTTATGCTGCAAGAGCCGGATTTAATGTTTTGGTTCTTGAAAAATTTTCAGCAGGCGGACAAATGGCGTTGACACATCAAATTGACAATTATCCCGGATTTGAGGATGGAATTGACGGATTCTCGCTTGCTGATAAAATGAAAAAACAGGCGGAACGCTTTGGTGCAAAAAGTGAAAATTCCGAGGTAATTAAAGTTAATCTTACGGTAAATCCAAAAGAAATAGAAACTGCAAAGGGAACATTTTTATCAAAAACAATCGTACTCGCAGCAGGGGCAAACCCAAGAGAGCTTGGTGTTGACAAAGAAAGTGAACTTACAGGACGAGGAGTTGCATACTGTGCCTCCTGTGATGGAATGTTTTACAGAGGCAAAACTGTTGTTGTGGTTGGTGGAGGAAATACTGCTGCTGCAGATGCAATTCTTCTCAGCCGTATTGCAAAAAAGGTTATTATTGTTCATCGCAGAGATACCTTGAGAGCAACAAGGATATATCATGAGACTTTAATGAATGCAGAAAATGTGGAGTTTAAATGGGATAGTACGGTTACGGAGCTTCTGCATGAAGATAAAATAACAGGGGTTAAGATTAAAAATGTCAAAACAGGAGAAGAAAGTATAATTGATTGTGATGGTGTATTTGTAAGCATAGGCAGAAAGCCTGCAACTGATTTCCTTGGAGATCAGCCTGAATTGGATGAGAATGGATACATCATTGCAGACGAAACGACAAAGACAAGCATCCCTGGTGTGTATGCCGTTGGCGATATAAGAACTAAACAGCTACGTCAAGTGGTTACTGCTGTTTCGGATGGTGCAATGGCAGTTCATTCGGCAGAAGAATATCTTGCTGAAGAACATAAAGGAAGTGAAAAATAATGCAGTATTTAATATCGTTTCTTGAAGGAATTATCACTTTTATATCGCCTTGCTTACTTCCGATGCTACCCATATACATTTCATATTTTGCAGGCGGAGGCGAAAGAACAACCACAAAAACATTGAACTGTGCTGTCGGCTTTGTAACAGGGTTTACTATTGTTTTTGTAATGCTTGGAGCATTGGCAGGAACAGTTGGAGGATTCCTTCGTGAATACCAGACAACAGTAAATATCATTTCGGGACTGATTGTGATAATTTTCGGACTGAATTTTCTTGGAGTATTTAAGCTGAATATCTTCAAAGGAAATCAGCGCTCTGTTAAAACAGATGATATGGGATTTTTCTCTGCAATGCTTTTGGGAATTATCTTTTCCGTAGGCTGGACTCCTTGTGTGGGGGCATTTCTTGGCTCTGCATTGATGCTGGCATCTCAGCAAGGTCATATATCAGAGGGAATGCTGATGCTGCTTAGTTATTCCTTAGGACTTGGCATACCATTTATATTAAGTGCGGTGTTGATTGAATACCTCAAATCGGCATTTAACTGGATTAAGAGAAATTACAAAATCATTAACCTTATAAGTGGTAGTCTGCTTGTTATAATCGGTATTATGATGGCAACAGGCACACTTGGGCAGCTTTTAAATCTGCTCAGTTAGGAGGTAACGTGAAAGTTCCTTTCCCGTTACGCCTCCGGCGGATTTAATTGCCCGTGCGAAAATTTCTTTGCATTTGCAAAGAAACGCACATGGGCGTAATAATCTCTTATCATTCCTTACCATGCGGATAAGAGAATTTAATTACTATTTGTGTCGATGTATGGCGGCGGAATGGAGATTACTATGAAAAATAAGAAAACACTAATAATACTTATTCTTGTATTTGTTGTTTTGCTCGGTGGTGCGTATATCCTGTACTCTCAGCTTGGTGAGTCGCAGACACCCGATCAGCTATCCATGCAACAACAGGAAAATAATGAATCAGGAACAGAGAAGCAAGATAGTCAGAAAACATTAGCACCAGATTTCACAGTTTATGATGCTGACGGAAATGAAGTTAAGCTGCATGACTTTATAGGTAAGCCAATAGTCCTCAATTTCTGGGCAAGCTGGTGTGGTCCCTGTCAGATGGAAATGCCGGACTTTCACGAAAAATATCTCGAGCTTGGTGATACAATAAACTTCCTTATGGTAAATATGACTACCGGACGTGAAACCTTAGAGAGTGCAAAGAATTTTATTGCGGAAAAAGAATACACATTCCCGGTGTTTTATGATATAAAATCTGATGCTGCTGCAGCATACGGAGCATATTCGCTTCCGACAACATATTTTATTGATGATAGAGGCTATGCTATTGCTCAGGCTACAGGTGCTATTGATGGTGAAACTCTTCAGCGTGGAATCGATATGATAAAATAAACTATCCGCCAGGGACAATCCTCGGCGGAATTTTTTCTGCCATAAAATTGTTTGTTTTGTTGATTGTATAAATCCAGTTTTTGTGATACAATAAATAAAAAAGATAGATTTACGAGGATAACTATTATGGAATTTCAAAGCTACTTTCCAATATGGGATAAATTAAATAAAGCAGAGCAAGACCGCATCACAGACAACTTGATTACCAGAAAGGTAACAAAAGGAACTGTAATTCATAACGGCAGTATGGAATGCACAGGACTTCTTTTGATAAAAACAGGACAGCTTCGTGCTTATATCCTATCTGATGAAGGCAGAGAAATTACAATCTACCGTCTTTTCGACAGGGATATGTGCTTGTTTTCAGCCTCTTGTATTATGCGTTCCATTCAGTTTGATATAACAATCGAAGCCGAAAAGGATACCGATTTATGGATTATTCCTGCAGAACTTTACCAGAGTATTATGAAAGAATCTGCACCCGTTGCCAATTACACAAACGAGCTTATGGCAACAAGATTTTCTGATGTAATGTGGCTGATAGAACAGATTATGTGGAAGAGTCTTGATAAGCGTCTTGCAGCATTTCTTCTTGAGGAATTTTCTATAGAGGGAACAAAAAAACTAAAGATTACTCACGAAACCATTGCTAATCATCTTGGCTCTCACCGTGAGGTAATGACGAGAATGCTTAAATATTTCCAAAACGAAGGAATGGTTAAGCTCTCCCGTGGTATGATAGAAATTACAGATTCTGAAAAACTTGGAAGCTTAAGATAAATGAATGTCCGCCGATGATGAAATCTGGCGGACATTTTATGTTTTACAGTAATTCGAGAATTGCGTCTTTCGGTTTTGCTCCCATTGACTGATTTGTGATTTTGCCATCTTTGATAACTACCAGTGTTGGTATGCTCATAATACCGAACTGTGCTGCAAGCTCTGACTGCTCGTCCACATTGACCTTGCCAACTTTGATGTCAGGACGTTCCTCGGCAATTTCCTCTACGATAGGTACTACCATGCGGCAAGGTCCGCACCACGGTGCCCAGAAATCCAAGAGAACAGGTCTGTCTGAATTTAAAACTTCACTTTGAAAATTGTTTTTATTGATATTTATAGCTGCCATATTGTTATCCTCCTTTTTCTTTTGTGTCTTTATACTACCACAACTTTTTATGTTTTTCTGTGATATTATCACATAAAACACATATAATCCCGTAACAAAATATGACATACTTTAAATAAAGAAAAGGGACATTCAATTTTGGGCAAAAAATAAGAAATGGCTCAAACGCAGTGTTTGAGCCAAAATAAAGCAGGACTCCGAAGAATCGACAGATTTTTTGGGAAGAAGAGGAACAGTGAAGCAAGTGATTGATTTTTTGTATAGAAAAACAAAGCAAACGAAACTTATTCCGACGAGGCAGGGGCAGAGCGAAAAGAGTCATATCCACAATAACATGAAAACTATGAGTAATAAGGTATTTGTAGGCATATTTTTCCATTTATTATTCATTATAGAGGATATATCCGGACACACAACATCGCAGATAACCGAGATGTACTATGTAAAGAAGGACACCTCAAGGCTGAACGGAATCACAGATGGGTTTGAGTTATGGAAATATGCGGCAATAAAAATACACCCTGAGAACAGAATTTTCGGGGTGTATGATTTTTGTATGCCGTATATCTTCGAAGATGTATGATTAGAGTAATTGTTCTTTAATAATCTTTACAAGATTTTTGCTTACGGTTTTATGTCCTTTTCTGTCAGGGTGGAGTGGCTCAGGGTTTATCCATCCTGTTGTATTTATGTAGAATACATTGTCGCTGTTTTTACTGTTATATGTGTCTGTAACCATTTTGATTTCTTCTGCTAAGCAGCCTGAAAAAGGTGTTAATGCTATTATTTGGGATTTTGGGTTTCTTTTTCTTACAAGACACAAAAATTCAAAATATTTTTTCTTAAATAAATCTTTATCATTTTTTCTGTCATTGGTTCCGTGGTTAATGACAATAATATCTGCATTCTGACTTTCCATTGGAAAACCATCGCTATAGTATGGGTAAGATTCTTCGGCTGGAGGAACATTTCCTGCTCCGCCTTTGGTTGTACCAAGGCATCCGTAGCCCATAACAACAGGACGGAAATTAAGGGATTTTGCTGTAAGATATGCATATCCTGCTGTTGAATCGTCCCAATAAACCATATCTCTGCTGTCCTGATAATTTGAATACTTAGTATCTATAGAAATACCTTCTGTTATTGAATCACCTATAAATTCTATAACAGGTCTGGTGTCTTTAGGGAGTGGGCAGAATCCTTCGGCTTCTATTGAAACAAGAGAAACTTTAGCTTCTATAGGATTAAGCCATCTGTTCTGCGTTTCCATAGAGCTTTTCATCGTTACGCAAACTTTGTGTTTTCCTGATTCAGCAGAAATTCTTATAAATTTGTCAAGAGTAACTTCAATGTTGGCTCCATTGTCTACATTTATGTAAATATGAGGGTAGGGAATTTGGTTTTCTGATATATCAAATTCGATTACAGCACATTCTCCTTCGTACATAAATTCAAAATAGCTTCCGTTGGCTGTAGATACAGACGCAGCCGTGGTAATGTTCCAGCGGCCTGTATACCTTATTTGGTTGTCGTCGTGTTTTATAATCATAGTTAGACTCCTTATTTATAAATTTTTTCGTATTTGAGATGGTGAAAGACCACATTCATTTTTAAAAACATTTGAAAAATATGCAATATCCTCGAAGCCACATTCAAGTGCTATATCGGAGATTGAAAGATTTGTAGTTTCTAGAAGCTTTCGGGCTTCTTCACAACGGAGTTGACGAAGGTAATCAAAAACAGTGATTTTGGTATGTTCTTTAAAAAGCTTAGAAAAGTAAAATTTACTGAAGCCGGCAGCGGCCGCGACCTCGTCAAGAGTAAGCTTTTCCTTATAATGTTCTCTTATATATTTTATTCCTTTTTTAATATTTTCGTTAACATATGTATCTTCTTGTACCGGTCTTTGATAGTTTTTGTATAAATAAGCTATCAGTGTAAGTGTTGCGGCACGAAGAGAAACCTCGCATTTTTCAAGATATTCCTTTTCAACAGATTCAAAATAATCAAATAAATGTTCATCTTCAATACATTCGCGAAATTCAAATTTCCCGGGTGCGAGTCCCGATTCGCTTAAAAATTCTTTGCTGACTTTAAAACAATATAGAGGATATATCCGGACATACCACATCGCAGATAACTGAGATGTACTATGTAAAGAAAGATACATCAAGATTAAATGGAATCACAGATGGATTCGAGATATAATTAACGAACACAGGAACTTTACAAAAAATTCTAAAAAGTGAGCCAACCTCAAAAAGTTAGACAAAAATCTAAAGATTGAGAGGTCGGCTTATTATATGTTTTAATTCGGAGTTTTTTTATATTATCATTTATTTGTGAAGATATCTTTTTCGATATTTTGAAGGAGTTAAACCGATGGACTTTTTAAATATTTTTATATAGTAGTCTGCATTATTGAAGCCTGAAAGCAGTGCAACGTCCGAAATAGATCTGCTTGAATCTTCAAGATGGGTAATAGAAGCTTCAATGCGTTTTCTGTTGATATATTCTGTAGGTGTAATTTTCATAAATTCTTTAAAAAGTGTTCTGTAACGGGATTCACTTAATCCTTCTATGTCTGCAAGGTCTTTTATCTTAATATCGAAAGGATATTTTTCATTGATATAATTAATTGATTTTGAAAACAGATGCTTGATGTTTGGGGCATGTATATATCTTGAGGTGTCGGCAAGTATTATTGTAAATATAGCACCGGTAACATCGTTTAAATATTCACCGCCTAAACTAAAAGCTTCAAAAAGTTTTTTAAAATCGTCTACGATTTTGTGATGAATTCCCGGTGTAAAAGGAACATTTACAGGAATTTTAAAATGTTCAAGGATGGATTTTGCCTGGTATCCCATAAAATGAAGAGTAAGATAGGTTATGGGAGTTTCCTTATCGGTTATCTGAATATGATATGTATTGGGAGGGACGATAAACATATCACCCTCATTCAATCTGTAAGTTTTATCCGTTTTAATAGAGTAAGAGTTTTTTTGTATGTAAAAAAGATGATAGTCAGTTCTGTTCAGACGGCTTATCCCTTCATATTTTTCGGTGGTTCCTGCACAGGTTATAAGTAATGGTAAATCTGTAGTACAGGTACCCATATAGCTTGCAGGGTCGGGTATATAATAGTAATGACTTTTCATATTCTACCTCGCTTTATAAGTATACGGAATTCAACTTAAACGAAATCTACGATTTAATACTACACTATAAACCGAATAAATGCAAGAGTAATTCGTTATTTGGCATTATTTACATAATAAATAGTAATCGAAAAGTGCGGTTTTGTTGAATTGTACATTGAAGAGCAGTTGCAAAAGTGATAATATGAAAATGCGAAAGCTATAAAGCAAATTATAAATATAGACAAAAAGGAGAGATTGGATGAAGAATAGAGCAAAAAGAGTTATGAGCCTTTTGATTTTGCTTACGATGATTGTTTCCTGTTTTACGGCAACAACTACTTTTGCGGCTCAAACTTATGGTGTTGACAATTTAAACAGTAAGAAAGGCGATTTGTATATTGGCTTTCTTGGTGGCTCAATAACTCAAGGATCAGGTGCGACATTGCTTGAAAACAGATATTCATCATTAATAACTAAAGAATTTTTTGGCAGTAAATTTGCTCCCGGAAAAGTTACGGAAATTAATGCTGCAGTCGGCGGAACAGGCACCGAGTATGGTCATATGAGAATGTATAAAGATTTAAGACTCGGAACTGAGGAATCTCCCGATGTTGTTTTTGTTGAATTTGCGGTAAACGACAGTTCTGTAAGTACACCATCACGACTTAAGAACATGGAATCAATTGTAAGACAACTTATTTCGCAACCTAAAATTCCTGCAATTATCTTTGTTTACACATTTTCGAGCGACTCACGATATATTGATGGTGCTGATGCCAAATCTGTAGAAGGTGCTATAGAGGATTTTCACAAGATAGCTGAAAACTACGGTATTTATGAAATTAACTTAACTGAATATATCGGTAAGGGAATAGAAGAAGGAAAATGGCTTTGGAATTCTTCGGGTCAGGAAAATAATTTATCTATAGATACGGCACATCCCAACGATTTCGGTTACAGAGTTTATGCAGATTACATTAAAGAATGTCTTGAAAAGGATTACGATAAAGCTTTTAGTAAGATAGACCCAATGACCAAGCCTTACGGTAATGACCTTTTCGGTGTTATAGAAGAAATATATTTTGGTGATGACAGAGTTGTCAAAAGTAAAGAATGGAAACATAAGAAAAGAGTGGAAGGCACTGAAAACCATTTTTACAAAGGATTCTATACAAATCAGGATTCACTGGATGCAACCTTTGAGTTTGAATTTGAAGGCCGCGGTGTAGGTATCAATGTAACAAGAGATTATAATAATGCATATGTTAACTGGTCAGTAACCAAAAAATCAACCGGAGAAGTTGTTGCTTCGTCAACAATAAGATATCCGTCTACCATTCAGCGCAATGATAACGGAATAGGTTTCTTACTTGCAACAGGACTACCAAAGGATACTTACATATTTAAGTGTACTCTTTCAGAGAGTGAACATGCAATAAACAGAGGCGGAAACGGAAAATATATGGCTATTGCCAATATTGTTGTAGAAAAGGATTTACATTCAAATCTTCCGGGACCTGACGGAAATGTAATTGCACCTGATGTAGATTCTTCCGGAGAAACAGAGAATATTCCACAGGAAGAAGTGAAGAATGAAAGTCTTGCAATATCAGGTGATAAAACAATTCTTTATGTAGCAAAGGATGGTAAGGATACCAACAATGGTTCGATAGATTCACCTTTTGCTACTCTTGAAAAGGCGAGAGATACAATACGCTCACTTAAAAAGAGTGGTAATCTCGGTGAAGGTGGAGCTGTTGTTTATATAAGAGGCGGAGAATATTTAGTACAGAAAGAATTGTTGCTTACTGAAGAGGATTCGGGAGCTGAAAATGCGCCCATTGTTTACAGAAATTATCCTGATGAGAAAGTTGAGTTTATGGGTGCGGTCGATATGAATACCGAACTGTTTAAACGTGTAACGGATGAAAGCGTATTAAATAAGATTGTCGATACTAAGGCAAGAGATAAGGTAGTGGCAGTTGATTTATTTGCATTGGGATACACGGAACTTCCTGAGCAGTATTGGCCTGGTGCATATTCCTACATTCAGAATATGCCGTCAATTACAGGTAGAGAAAAGCCGACAGCAATAGCATCAGAACTTATTGTAAACGGTCAGGCACAAACAATTGCAAGGTATCCGAATAATGATTATATGTATATTGAATCTGTTATCGAACCGGGTGCAATGCCGAGAAACTGGAGTAACGATGTAAAAGGAAGCGACGATTATGTTAAGCCCGAGGACAGAGTACCTACACCTTTTACTTTTACGGTAGCTGATGAAAGAATTAAATACTGGACAGATGCAAAGGATGCACTTCTTTACGGTTATTTCTATTATTCATGGGCAGATCAGACGGTGCCTTTAGCATCAGTTGATGTTTCAAAGCATGCAATTACTTCAAAATATCCCAGCGTATACACTGTACTTGCAGATCAGTATTTCTACATATACAATTTGTTAGAGGAAATTGATATTCCGGGTGAATATTTTGTAGACAGAGAGAACGGTATTTTATACCTTTATCCTCCTGAAAGTGGCATCAGTTCAGCAATATATACTACTCTTGAGGATTATATGTTTAACCTTCAGGGAGCTGAATATATCAGCATAAAGGGTATTGATATGAGCTATATGAGAAGCGGTGCAATTTTCTCAATGGGTGTTAAAGGTGTTGAAATCGCGGATTGTGAAATCAGCTATACAGGTTCTAAAGCGGTAACAGTTTCCGGTTATGACAATAAAGTATATGATTGCTATATTCACGATGTTGAAGGCGGTGTTGTGCTTGATGGCGGCGACAGAAAAAATCTGATTCCCGGTAATAATTATGTTGAAAACTGCGAATTTGAAAATTGTTCAAGAATTTCAAGTACATATATGCCTGCCGTAACATTATCAAACATAGGTAACAGGGTAGTTAATAATAAAATCCATGGTTCACCTCATTTGCTTATTCAGTTCAGCGGTAATGACCATATTATAGGATATAATGAAATTTACGATGCCTGTCAGCATACCGATGATGCAGGTGCTATGTATGCGGGTAGAGCAGTTTCACAGCAGGGAAACAGAATAATTAACAATTATTTCCACGATATTGAATCTGAAGAACTCGGTAATAATGGTGTATCGGGATTATATTTAGATGACTACTGGAGTTCCGCAGATATTTCGGGGAATGTATTTGAAAACATTTCAGGTTACGGTGTTGCTTCGAGCGGTAACTTTACTAAGATAAACAACAATATTTTTGTTAATGTTCGTAGTGGTGCAGTTCGTGCAAAGGGCTCGGATACTTATAATCAATCTGTATCAGAAGTATTGAATGAATTTAATGTTTTGTGGAATGATGAACTTGTAAGATTTGATTGCTACAGTGATAAATGGATTAAAAAGTATCCTCAGATATTGGAGCTTAAGGACGAAAACGGAAGATTCCGACTTGGTTATAAGATGGAAATTATGAACAATATCCTCTATAACTCATCAGACAATGTTGTCGAAAATGATGTAAAACGTGACGGAACGGTTGAAAATAATTTATTAATTACATCTGACCCGGGATTTTACGATGTGGCAAATAGAAATTATCTTCTAAAGCCGGATTCGGAAATTTATACAAAGATTCCGGATTTCCATCCTATCGCATTTACAAGAATGGGACAGTATTCATCCAGAGCTATGTCAAGAATCAAAAATGCTTATGTTTTATCAGCAGAAAGTCCATATGTGTTCAATAATGGTGAAAAAATTAAAGGCGATAAGAATGGTATAACTGTTATTGACGGTAAAGCCTATGTTCCACTTCGTAAAGGCGTTGAAGCTGTTGGCGGAAGCATTCAGTTTGATGAAGCGACAAGTGAGATAAGTATTACTACAGATACAAAGCTCGTAAGCTTTACAGATGGTGAAAAGTCAAAGGTAAGCTCAAACGGAACGGAATATACACTTGTAAATCCTATTGTAAATAAGGAATACACAAACTATATAAGTATTACAGACCTTGCAGCTTTATTTGAAAAGCAGTTAACTGAATACGAGGATATATTTGTAATAAGTGATGTTGAAAATCTATTTACCAAAACGGTTGACGACGGACTTTTAAGATATATTCAATCACAGCTTACTATATATTAATTGCTTGTATCCGTGTATATTTAATATACACAGTTTACTCATAAAACTGCCTTGTTTGTTTTTTAAAAAAATAATATAACATCTCTTTCCAAATTATATGTTTTTTGCAAACAAGGCACCCCCTTTTTAAAAAAACTTTTATTTTAAAAGTAATTATATATAAAAGAAAGGATTTGAAATTATGAAAAACATTAAAAAGATAATTGGCATAATTCTTACAATTTGTATGGTTTTGCAAATACTTCCCGTTTTTGCAAACGAAACACAAACAAGCGAAGCGGAATTTAATTATATTATCAATGATAATTTTTCCGCTGAAAGCTTTGATGGATGGAGTCTTGTGAAGGATACAGGGTATAGCTCCCTTGCAGACGATTTGGTTTCTTTGATACCTGTTGAAGGTGAAGAAGGAAACTATGCGCTTAACTATACTTCTGTTGACAGCAAAACAGCAAGATATACTCATATTACAAGAACATTTGGTGAATCGGTTGCAATTTCAGGGGATAATGATATTGTAATCGAAACAAGAATGAAAACCACAGGTACTAACCGTGCTTTCTTAAAGTATAATCTTGTAACATACCCTAAGTTTGAAAACGAATGGAATTATAACTGGGGAACATTAGTTGGTACTGACGGAAGTGATGTATTTGTACTAAATGGCTGGAAGGCAAATGAAACAACGCTTTTGTACGGATATCCTACAGAAGTTAAAACCAGTGTAAGTGATTTTGCTGATAAATGGCATAATTACAAAATTGTGATTAAAGGCGGCGAAGTTGATACATCAACACATACCGCAGTTGGCAACACAATGGACATTATCGTAACCGATGATGACGGAACAATTGTTAAAGAAAGTTACGGTCTTAGTATGGATTTTCCAAATGCTTCAAGCTGGGAAAATGTAAATGATAAAGGAAATGCAAATATAACAGATTATAATTGGGTTGAAGATGCATTAAATACTCTGGACTTCAGATTAAGAGATGCAGAAACACTTACTGTTGACTATGTAAGAGTTTACCAGCAGTTTGACGCAGATATGTCAGTTGATGAATTTATTCTTAATAATGAAGATGTAGTTATTAATATTGATATTGTAAAAGGTGATGCGTTATTTGAAAATTCTTTCGCTTTATATGATGCCTACGGTGATATTGTTGATACATTAAACTCTATTGATGAAACAAATAAAGTTGTAACACTTTCACCGATTGACAGTCTTACAGTAGGTGAAAAATATACAGTTAAGCTTAATAAATCGGTAGTTCCCGGTAACTATAATTTTGTAGAAGATGAAGTAAGCTTCATTGCATCCGATGTAAAATATATACTTTATGATGAATTCGGACAGGATGATTTAAATGGCTGGGAGCTTGTTAAGGATTCCGGCAAAACAACAAGCAGTACAACTGTACTTACATCACAGGAAATTCCTGAAGAAGCAGGTAACTATGCACTTGAATATATATCGGCTGCAACTCCTGAGGCAAACTGGAGATATAATCATATAACCAGAAAACTTTCATCATCTGTTCCTTTTGCAAGTGATAAAGAGCTTGTAATAGAAACAAGAATGAAATCAACAGGTACAGGACGTGTATATTTAAAGTACAATCTTGAAACATATCCATCTATTGTTAATGAATGGAACTATTGGTGGGGCGCACTTGTAGGTTCGGATACGGACAGATTCTATATTCCGAACGGATGGGAGCCAAAAAACGATGTTTATTTGTCAAATCCTGTAAACACTGCATGGGATGAAGATGAAGTGCTGACAGGAACAGGTAATAAATGGTATACATATAAATTTGTAATTCATGGCGGAGAAATTAATAACGAAACACATACTGCAACAGGAAACACAATGGATGTTACCATTACAGATAACGATGGTGCGGTTGTCACAGCTTTGAAAAATATGAGCATGGATTTCCCGGACAATTCAACGTGGTCTCATTCAGGTTCTGTAAATGCCGAAAATGTAAACTGGGTTGAAGATGCATTAAATTCACTTGATTTCAGACTCAGAGCCCAAGAAACACTTACTGTTGACTATATAAAGGTTTATGAGCAGATTTCTGCAGATATGAGCGTTGATGCGTTTATTACTCCGAATGAAGAAATAAAAGTTACTGTTGATATAGAAAATGGTAATTCAGTTTTAAAAGATGCTTTCATATTATATGATGAGAATGATAATGTAATTGAAACATCAAATACAATCGACAGTACAAATAAGATTGTAACAATTGTGCCTGATGATAACCTTACAATGGGTAAAGAATACACAGTTAAGCTTGACACAACAAAAGTTCCTTCAAACTATGTTTTTGCAACAACTGAAAAAACTTTTAAAGTATCTGACATAAAGTACATCATGTATGATGAATTTGCAAACAACGATTTTGACGGATGGGAAGCAAAGGTGTTTAGTTCAAAATCATCTTCAAACACGCTTTCAACCGAGCCATATGAAGAAAATTCTGACAACTATGTACTTAAATACTCATCAGCAGATGCAACAAATTCCTATTACGGATATTTATCAAAATCAATTAATCCTGTTACATTCCCTACAGAAAAAGACCTTGTAATTGAAACTAAAGTTAAGGATACAAAGGGTTCGGCAGGTAAGGGTAGATTCTTCATTAAATATAATCTTGACGGCACAGCATATTCTGCAAATGAATGGCAGCACAGCTGGGGTGAATTTATCTGTGTAGATGAAGGTCTTGTATATGTTAATAATGGCTGGAAAGTACTTGCTTCAGGTTTAAACGGCACTAATTTAAAGTCTACCGGTTTGTCGGTAGCAGGTGATTGGCATACATATAAAATTGTGATTCATGGTGGAGAAACCAAAGACGAGGCAAAGGCAGACTACATTATATACAATTCAAACGGTGTTGAAGTAGCAAGACATGAAGGTATAACACTTGATTTTCCGGACAACTCAGATTGGCCTAATGTAGGTACAGACACAGGTTCAACAGGTGCAAATTGGGTTGAAGGTGTTCTTAACTCTGTTGATTTCAGATTAAGAAATGCAAATGAACTTTATATTGACTATGTAAAGGTTTATGAAAAGAAAGATGCTTCAGTTTTAGTAGATTGTAAAGATATTTTAGGTAATGCTGAAATTAATGCGTATATCAAAACCGGTACAGGAGCAATTGCTAATCCTGAAAAATATGTTGCTCTTTATAATGGAACAACAAAAGTTGATGCAAATATAACCTGTGAAGAAGGAACAAACAAGATTACGATTGATCCAACCGAAAAGCTTGAAATTGGTAAATATACCGTTAAATTTGATGTACAGGGCATTTTAAACGCAGGATATACAATTGATGGTCCTTCTGAATTTGATGTTAATGTTATATCTTCAACAAACGTAAATGAAACTTTTGAAGACATAACAACCGCCGACCTTTCTGATAACGGTTGGTATTTCAGAAACGATGGACTTACAAATGTTACAAGAAATGCTGAAATTGTAACAGAAGATGGTAATAAATTCCTTAGAATCAGCGTAGACGGTGATTTGGAATTACTTGAAGGTAAGCTTGTTGCTTATTCCAAAGACCTTACAAATGCAAAATTTGTGAGAGATATGGAAAATTCAACTGTTATGGAGCTTAAGTTAAGAACAAATCTTAATACTGTAAGAAAGTATTTCAAATACAACTATCCGACAACAGGAAACATAAGCACCAATGCATATAATGAGCATGGCTGGAATACAAGACTCGGAGCGGTTATGGATGCAGGCAACATTGCCATTACATACGGAGACTACAGCTATAATGAAAGTGGCAGAATGCAGGGTAAAACTGAAAATATTGCCTCATATGAAACAAATAAATGGTATACAGTTAAAACAGTTTTTGACAATGCACAAGGTAAGGCAACAAGCTACATCTACGATGAAGAAGGGGTTCTTGTAGGCAGTGCGGAAGATAAAGCACTTTCAGCATGGTGGTTTAATTACTACGATTATGACAAGACAACACCTTTGGTTATGCATACAATAGAAGACCTTACATTCCAGTTCAGACCGGAATCACTAAATGTTACGGTAGTAAATGAACAGTTTGATGTTGACGATATTAAGCTTTACAATATGAAAGTTTGTGATGAAAGTGTAAATGCGGTATTTAAGTCAAATGATGAAGTTGTTGATGTAATTGGCCGTGAAGTAACATCAATCGTTCCTGAATTTACCATTCAGACAGAAAATGACCAGACAAAAGATTATTATATAATAGCTGCTGTATACGAAAAGGATAAGCTTTTAACAAGTCAGTTTGTACCTGTTACAATTAACGGCAACGATACAATTACATTAGATGCAATTACTGTTGACCCACAGAATACAGATATTGAAGTAAGAGCATATATATGGGACAAAAATTTTGCTCCTGTATTATCGACACCTACAATTATTAAACCTTTAGTTTGTGAGGTTTACCTTGCAACTGACGGAAATGATTTAAACACGGGGGAAGCAACTTCCCCCGTTGCTACTCTCAACAGAGCAATTGAAATTGTAAACGATGCTCCTGATGAAGGGTATATTACATCTAAAATTATAGTTAAAGACGGTAATTATGAGCTTACGGGAGAAACAATTGAAATCGGCTCAAATGTTAAAACAGACAGTTTAGTTATTCAGGCAGAGAATGAAGCAAAATTTGTTAACGGTGTTGTTTTTAATATAAGTGATGCAATCGGGGCTCCTGAGACAATTAAAGCAAGACTTGTTAATCAGGATGTTAAAGATAATCTTTATATGATTGATTTGACAACAAAGGTAGACCTTGAAGATATTCCCGGTGTAAGCCTTCCCGGACCTTATTCATATTCAGCAAATGGTCTTAATACTCCGAATGGGGAATTTGTAATTGATGAAAGCAGAATTGCTACCTGTGAAATGTTCTTTGATAATAAACCTATGACTTTAGCAAGATATCCTGATAGTGAATATGAGGTTTTAGAAGAAGGAAAGTTCAGTTATGATGCAAATTCCCGTACACGCTACTGGATGGATGATGTTATTGGAACTGATGACTATATTGCTTTGGATGACCGTGTTACCGATGGATTTACCCTTACTCTTGACAGAGCAAAAAACTGGGGAAATGCCGACCAGGCACTTATGTTTGGTTACTGGTATTATGACTGGGCAACACAGACGGTTCCTGTAGCATCAATCGACACAACAAATGGTGTTATAACTTCTAAATATCCAAGTCATTATGGTTTGTATAAAACTCAGAGATATTATGTATATAATCTTTTAGAAGAAATCACACAGCCCAACGAGTATTTCATCGACAGAACAACAGGCATTTTGTATTTTTACAAATCACCTGATGCACAACCTGATGATGAAATTATAATGTCCCTTTACGAAAATAAAATTTTTGATATAAGAGCATCAAATGTTACAATAGACGGTCTTACATTTACTGCATCGAGAGATGCTGCAATTTATTCAAAGGGCAATAATGTTGTAATTAAAAACTGTGAAATATCAAATACAGCAGGTGTTGCTGTAGAATTGGACGGAACGAACTCAGTTCTTGAATATTGTAATATTCACGATGTTAATGGTGGTATAAAATTATATGGCGGAAATCTCAATACTCTTACTCCCGGAAACAATAAGGTTTTAAATAATACTATTACAAATTTCTCTCGTCTTAGCAAAACCTACACGGATGCCATTGAGGTTACAGGTGTAGGTAATAAAGCATCCCACAACAAGATTTCAGATGGTGAACATCTGGCAATGAGATTTTCGGGTGTTGATAACGAAATAAGCTACAACGAAATTTTCAATGTATTAAAGGAAACAGATGAGGCAGGTGCAATTTACGCAGGACGTTCATGGACTTCAAGAGACAATGTTGTTAAATATAACTATTTCCATGATCTTATTTCAACTGAAGAAACCACAATGCCTATTTGTGGAATTATGCTCGATGACCATTTCTCAGGTGTTGAAATTTTCGGTAACATATTCTCAAATGTTGCAGGTTATGGTATAAAGGGTACAGGAAGAGATTTGGTAATATCAAATAATATTTTCGAAAAATGCACCAGTGGAGCAGTTCGTTTAACAGATGCTTCAGGTAATGCAAGCTCTTATTCAACCCATATTAAAAATATTGCAAAATACTATGGAAACGATGTTTGGTTTGAACGATTTGGAACAGAGCTTTTCACGGAAGACGGAACAAGCTATAATCCTGATCTTGTAAATTCGGCAAATGTTGTTTATACAAACAATTTTGCAACCGATGTAGCTTCGGGTGCAGATTTCGGACCTGTAACAGAAGCAAGCGGAGCTAAAGAACCAAATAAAACCTTTGCAGTTACTAATCCGTTAAACGGAAATTACGAAAATAATGGTGCTGTTATTACTCCATATCTTGAAGGATTTATTAATATTCCTTTTGAACAGATTGGCATAAACGGAACAGCAGGCAGATAATACAACATTTATATACTAAACTTCAAGGAGGGTTAATATGGATTTAAAGAAATTGACAGCAGTGCTTTGTACAATAACCTTAATATTTTCGTTGATTTCAATCCCTGCTTTTGTTGGTGAAGCTGCAGAGGCTAAATATATGATTATCAACGATAATTTCGGTGAAAATGATTTGTGCGGTTGGGAAAGAAACGCTCTTTCAACCTGCAGAAATTTTGCAACAATTTCAACGGAAGAAATAGGCGGCGGAAATTATGCTTTGACATACGAGAGTGTTCAGTCATCAGCACTTCCGACGAAATCTGACTGGTATGGAGAATATTTACAAAAAGAATTATCAGATGGTGGTCTTGAATTTACCGAAGGTATTAACACAGTTATTAAAACGAGAATTAAAACAAAGGGAACAGGCAGAGCGTTTTTGAAAATTAATGCACCTTTAATGAATAGCACGGATCCCTGGAATTTCAATTGGGGCTCCTTGTTCTCAAATGAGGAAGGCAGTTTTTATGCAATAAACGGGTGGCCGGGTAACACATATCCTACTACGACTGCAGGGATAAGCGGACTTTCTGACAAATGGTGTGTAGTAATGGTTACAATACACGGAAATACCAAAACTGCGACTTTTGAAATCACTCCCGAAGGTGGAGAAACAACTACTTATTCAAATCTTAATATTGATTACCCTGATGTTGCAAATATGGAAGAAGATTTTCTTAAAAAGCTTGTTTTCAGATTAAGAGCTGCAGAAAAGCTTTATGTTGACTATATTCAGGTATGGCAGGAGGGAATAAAAGTAACAGAAGCTACTGCTGTTGCAGGACTTGATAATGTTGATGTAAGTCTTACGAGCAATGCAAAGCTTAAGGATTTGGTTAAGGATTATATTGATTTGTACAATTCCGACGGTTCAACCAAAATTGAAACTGTTAAAAGCTTTGATGCTGATACGAATGTTCTAAAGCTTGTTTGTGAATCTGGGTTAGTAACAGGTGAAACATATAAGGTAAAGATTGATACAGATGCATTATTTACAGATTTACTTTATAAATGGGAAGCAGACAGTGAATTAACTGTTCAGGCACCTGAAGCTGCAGTGTTTAATCTTGGAATAGAAGGTGAACTTGTACCTAATACAAATCTTGAAGCAGTTTACGATTTAGTTCCAAACGGAGCTTTAGAAGATATATCTGAATTTATCTGGTACACAGTTAATGAAAATGGTGAAAAGACGGAAATCAGCGGTCAGACAGGAAAGTATTTTCCTGTAACGACGGATTATGTAGATTCTACCATTACATATTCAATGGTGCCAAAATGCATAGCAGATGGCGAAACAAAAACAGGCGTTCTTATGGATTGTCAAAAAAATGTTAAGCCTTTATCAGCTCCTGTTATAACAAATCCCAAATTTGCACCCGAAAATCCTATTGTGGGATATTCACTTTCAGCTTCTTACGATTATTTTGATGCTGATGGAGATGGTGAAGATGGTAGTCTCATAACCTGGTATAAATCAGATGCATTTGACGGAAGTTTTGAGGAATTTGCTACAGGAAAGACAATTGAGGTTACAGAAAAAGGAATGTATTATCAATACACAGTTATTCCAAAAAACGGCGCTTTATTCCGTGAGGAAGGCGAAATGGTAACAAGCCCTGTTTCTGCTCGTTCAAACGATATTATTGAGGCGACAAATTTATTTGTTAACGGTGATGCAGAGGACGGAATAATTGCACCTTGGGATTTAACCAAAAAAACTGATGATTATAACGGTCTTTCTCTTGTGGAAGACAGCAATGGAATATACGACGGGAATTATGCATTCCGTATGCATCCGAGAGTAGTGAATGGTAACACTTTTTGGCAGGAAGTAACACTTGGTGCAGGAAAAACTTACATAGTTTCTGCCATGATAAAGTCAACCTCTGTTGATACCTGGAACAAACTTGAGGGATATGTAATGAGCAGTAATAGTACTAATTACACAAAACCTTACCGTATGGCTGAAAGAACAGATGTGTCCGATGAATGGACAAGAGTATCTCTTACTCTTAATTCATCTGTTGAAGAAAAGTATAAGATTGGTTGGCTTTCATTTGAAGATGCTTATGGTGCTGATGCGTATATAGATGATATGTATGTCGGAGAGCTTATGATTTCCGATATTTTAACAAATAAAATAAAGCAGGTAACTATTCCAAAGCAGGGTAAAGATCCAATCAAGGTTTCTGTTCTTACTACAGAAAATGGGAAAATTTTAAACCAATTTGGTGAAACCGATGGTCTTATCGACCAAAAAGCAACAGTGTCAGTACCTGCTGATATTAAAGGTGTAACAGTTAAGGATAATGTACTTTATGTGGATTCAAATGCTGTTACAGGCAAAGTAAATGTAATGGTAAAATGTGTACCTGACTATAATCTTCCGGGTGAAGAAGGTAACATTATTGCAGTTACACCTGCACAGAGCGAATTTGTAAAGACTATTGAAATTGAACTTGTTGCTCACGATGATAAAACACCATATGCACAGAATGTTGACGCTAACGGTACTGTTGCACTTGGAAACACTCTTACAGGTTATTATGATTTTTATCAGGTAGACAACGAAACTGATGCATCTACTGTAAGATGGTTATATTCAGACAGTGCTGACGGTACATACTATGAAATTCCCGGAGCAACAGGAATGACTTATACTGTTACAAGCGATTATGCAGATAAGTTTATTAAATTTGCAGTAACACCAAAAACACAAACAGGTCTTATGGGAACGGAAGTAATGTCAGATGTTCTTGTTAAACCGACAGCACCTGTTGCGAAGGAAATTTCAGTAAGCGGTGATTTTAAGGTTGGAGGAACTGTTACAGGTACATATAAATTTGAAGATTATAATCGTGATAATGAAAATGAAGCCTTAACAACATTTAAGTGGTATGTTGCCGATTCAGAATACGGTCAATATAATGAAATTCCGGGACAAACAGGAACATCTTTAATTCTGGGAGAAGAATTAATTGATAAATACATAAAGTTTTCTGTAACACCTGTGGCTGATGCTGAGCCTTACAAAGGCACAGAAACATTCAGTAATTCTGTTATGGGACCTGTAGCACCTGTCGCAACTAATGTTTCAATTACAGCAAATGGTGCCAGATTATCAGGTAATTATAAGTATTATCATAAATATAATGCAAGAGAAAAAGAGTCTCTTTATAAGTGGACAGTTGATGGAACAGTGGTTTCTACAACGACAAATTATACTGTGAATTTTACGGGAACAAAGGTTGTAACATTTACAGTAACGCCTGTTGGCGATACAAATCCATCGACAGGTAATCCTGTAAGTGTTTCTGTGGTTATAACAGGAACAAGTGATAGTGTAGGTGGCGGCAGTTCCACAGGCGGCGGAAGCTATGTCGGCGGCGGTGGTGCCTCTGGCGGAGGAACATCTTCCGGTTCATCACCATCAGGCGGAGAAGTTGTTTCAGGTATTGTAAGCATCAATAAAATGGAATATGAGCAGGAACTGCCCAAAGATGAAAACAAAGAAAACCAAAGCCAAACGAGTGATATTAACGGACATTGGGGAGAAGAATACATAAAAACAATGGAATCTCGCGGAGTAATGTCCAAAGATGAAAGCGGTAAATACAATCCTGATGAGCTTGTTACAAGAGAATCTATGCTCACATATCTTTTCAAGACCTTAAAGCTTGAATCAACTGATTATTCGGGAATGTTTGAAGATGTTAACGATGGTGAATTTGCTGGTATGCTTCAAACTATGGTGGATAATGGTACTATTTCAGTTGATACAACCTTTAGACCCAATGACAGCATTTCCCGTGAAGAAATGTGTAAAATACTTTACATTTCGTTACAAAATGCAGGTAAACTCGGCAATGTTGAAGAAGGAAAAATAAATTCACTTGCAGATTTCGGAGAAATTTCCGATTGGGCAGTAAAATATGTAAATGCAATGTATGGTACAAAAATGATGATTGGTGTATCGGAAGAACGTTTTGCACCAAAGGAAAATTTAACAAAGGCACAGGCTGCTACATTGCTTACAAGGATAATATCGTTAGTAGAGGGGGAGTAACAGATGAAAAACTTTAAAAAACTTTTAAGTATAATACTTGCGTTGCTTACGGTCGTATCTGCTGTTCCTGTTTCTGCGGTGTACGATATGGCTACAGAGGAATTTATTGATGATATTTTCAGATTTGATGTAGGAGAATTTGTTCAGGATATCGAAAGTGTTACAGATGATCCCGATGTTAAAAGAATGGAATTTTTAACTACATTAGGCATATGGGATGATGCGACAAAGTCAAAATCAGCTCTTATTACTATGAGTGAATATGCAACTATTATGTCAAGATTAAGACTTGGCGGACAGAATGCATTTGTTGGTGTTTATGAAAAGAATAATGATACATCAAATGTAACCTACGGTGTTGTTCTTGAGGGATTGCTGCAGACACTTGGTTATCACTATCAGTGTAAGCAATATGGCGATGATGAAAAGTCTTTACTTATTGTTGCCACAGAAATAGGTCTTATTTCAGGAGATGTGCAGAATATAAATTCTTTTGTAAACCGTAATACTTTTGCTAAAATGATTGAAAGGGCATTAAGCATTGATTTGTGTGTGGCTGAATATACCGATTACGGTATCAGTTATGTTGTCTCTGACGGTAAAACAATTCTCAGCACAGTACATAATATTCATGAATTAAGTGGTTTTGTTAACGCAATTTATGGTCTTAATGTATATGGCGGTGCAGGTCTGCGAAAAGGTTATTTTGAAATCGACAGAACAGAGATTAATGCACAGGGACTTGATATAACACAATATTTGGGTACACGCGTTAAAGCTTATGCAAAAACAGATGAAATTTCTAAAGAATATAAGCTCATATATATTGCACCTGATTCCGATAATGAAGCTTTGACAATTGATTTTAAAAACATTACTGATATTACAGGAAACACAATCGCTTATATTAATGAAGATGGTACGGAAGATGAAATAAGAGTTGACAATTACAACTATATTATTGAAAACGGAAAAGATATCGGAAGTCTCTCTCAGATGTGTGATTTCAGCGAAAACGAAGGAAAAATTGTTTTCGTAGCATCAGAAAAAGGCGGTAGCTTTGATACTGCGGTTATTTACAGATACGAATATTTTGTAACTGATTATATTGACACATATGAAAAACGAATCGGACTCAAGTTTGGTATGAAGCACCAAAATGATACATATATACCTGTCAACGAAATGGGTATTAACCGTATAATTATTGAAGGTGAAGAAACTGATTATACAAGCATCAAATCTAATCAGGCAATACGTGTTTTTTCTTGTGAAGATACAAATTATCTTGAAATTATAGTGTCGGAAGATAAAATTGTAGAGGGCATTATATCAGGTATGTACGAGGATATACTTGAGGTTAATAATCAGAAATACAGAATTTCAAAGAACCTTTCTAAGCGCATATCAGATTCCGAAACTTCAGGTGAGGAAGAATATACTAAAATTAAGATGCCTGAATTTGGTGTTAATGTAAGACTTTTCGTATATGGGGATGTTATTACGGGATATACAGCTAATGACGGTTATATGCATGCGTACCTTAAAGGCATTAAAAAAGCCAGAACAAGTCTTGACCCTGAGCTGACTTTAAGACTTTACACACAGAATGGGGAATGGCTTGATGCACCATTTGCTGATAAAGTAACTATTGATACTGTTTCGGGATATTCAAAATCTGACATTTCCCAGTGGCTCAACGAGCAGTATGATGAAAGTAATACTAATACAGATATTATTATTGACGAGCTTGTAAGAGTCAAGTTAAACGGTGAAAACAAAATTTTTGCTCTTGATACCGTAATCGAAACAGGAATAGAAACGGACACCTATGATGATATAAGTCATGCTTCTGATTACGAAGGTGGAAGAGTTACTGCAAGACCGGGCTTCCATAGATGGGAAATCGGACAGGAGAGATATAAATTTGATAAAACCGCTCCCGTGTTTGTTGTACCTGAAGACAGAAGCAAGGAAGATAAATACAGAGCAGTTAATCCTACTGCCCTGAGTAATGCTGTAAGCTATGATATGATATGTTACAGTCCTAATGAATTTCTGCATTTAGGTGCAGTTATAGTTATCGGTGATCTCGAAGGTACTTCTGCAAGCAAGGGTGAACCGGGAATTATGTATGTAGAAAACATTAGAAATATAGTGATTGATGCAGAAAATTTTGAGTATGGATACAGAGTTATTGGTACAAATTTTGTTGCAAGTTCCAATCCTGGTGTAGGAGCTTGTAAGGAGGTTTCCTATACCATAACAAAGGAACGCTATGATAAAGCAGTAGCTGAGGGTAATGGTTTTGTTGTCGGCGATGTTATCAAACTTGACAATGTTTCAAAAAACGAAATTATCAGTTGGTCGTTCTTTGCTGAAATTGAAAGAAGCAGTTCAAAAATTACAGGTACTACCTGGAATGTTTATGATTACGGAACTCTTAATGGCGTTGAAAATTGTAAGGTTTATTTAGGAAAAGTCGAAAGAGTTGATGTAGACAATGTGTTATTGCTTATTGATTGCGGTGCAGGAGGAAAAATAGTAGTAAAACCAAGAGCTAAAGCTATAATTGATGGAAATACAAAAAAAGCAACAAATATAGAAATCGGAGATTTTCACGAAAATGATATAGTATTTGCATTTGGTGTTGGTGCTCATGTAAATGTTGTGTTTAAGACAGTAAATATTGAATAAAAAAAGGCTTCGGCAAAATGCCGAAGCCTGAGTGCTGAATGAATAATCATAAAAAATGGAGTTAGACATGGAAAATATTAATTTAAAACTGATTCCTCAACCTAAAGAAGTTAAATTAACAGATTCAATTTTAAATGATTCTGGTATAAGAATATTAACTGAAATATGTGATGAGCGAATTAATACGATGCTTAGGAAACTGCCTTTGTCAGATGATGGTGTAGGTTTGAAAATCAAAATTAAAGATACAAATTCTGAAAGCTACACTCTTAAAATAACAAAGGATGAAATTTTGATTGACGCTGACGGAATTAAAGGTGCATTTTATGCAGTACAGACACTTCGACAAGTTTATAACAACGGAATAGTTCCATGTTGTGAGATATACGATAAACCTGATTTTGAGTACAGAGGTGCTTACCTTGATATAACAAGAGGTAAAGTTCCTACACTCGAAACAATAAAAAAGTTTATCGATAAAATAGCTTATTACAAAATGAATTCTTTGCAGCTTTATGTAGAACATACATATGAATTTAAGGAATATGCAGATAATTTAGAAAGAACAGGATATATAACATCCGAAGAATTAAAAGAAATTGATGCATACTGCAAAGAAAACTTTATTGAATTTATACCCTCCCTTTCAACATTCGGACATTTGTATGAGCTTCTGCAGAAGGACAGGTATAAGCATTTACGTATGCTTGACGATTACAAGCCTGAGCATCATATGTGGCTTGAAAGGCAGAGTCATCACACAATTGACCCACGTAATCCGGAAAGCTTTGAATTAATAAAGAGCTTAATAGACCAGTACAGCCCCAATTTTACTTCACAATGGTTTAACATATGCTGTGATGAAACCTTTGATTTAACGAGAAATCCACAGCTCGAGAATGAAGATACAGGTGCACAGTATGTTGCTTTCATTTCAAAGCTTGTTGACTATTTGAGTAAAAAGGGCAAGAGATGTATGATGTGGGGGGATGTTTTGTTAAATCATCCCGATAAAATCGATGAAGTCCCCAAAGATGTGGTATTTCTTAATTGGTTTTACAGAGAAAATCCCAAAACGGAGCAGGTTGAAAAATTCTACACTGCAGGAAGAAATCAAATTTTATGTGTGGGAACCTCGAATTGGGCAAGGTATTGCGAAAATATTGATATTGCCTTGCTTAATATAGAAAATATGACACGTCTTGGTTATCGATTCGGTGCAAAGGGGACACTTACTTCACTGTGGGGTGATTACGGAAATACTGCAAGTATTGCTCTTTCTGAATGTTCCTTTGCGTATGGTGCGGACAGAGTATGGAATATAGATGTACAAAAGGAAGATATCTTCAGTAAAGTTGATAGGCTTGTTTATAAAGCGGAAGGCTTATCTAATTATGCTAAAGAACTTTCAAAATTCCAGACCGAATTACCATGGATAGGTATAATACTTCTTTATGAAGACAGATGTATGGGAATTAAACATGATTTCCCTTATTATGCTGAGCATATAATGTTACCATTCATAGCGAAATGCAAGGATTACATAGCAAGGCTTGAAAAAGAGCCTTATGACAATGAGCATAAAAAAGAAATGCTTGTTGTTGCAGAAGGGTTTATAGTTATGGCTGAAATAGCTACCATTCAGAACGGAACTAAGCTTAAAAGAAGCACTGACACATCTCTGTGGATGAAAAAGTACAGAGATTTGTGGTTGTCAAATAACAAAGAAAGCGAGCTTAAAGAGATTGAAAATATCTTCAATTCATTGGAGATAAAGGGAGAAGCATAATGAGAGAGTATATAATCAGCTTTTTTGATGAATTTGATTTTCCAACCGAGGCAAGGGAAGATTTGCTTGCAAATTACGATATTATCTGGGAAAATGATAATGTCCGCAAGGTGTTTGAAGCTTATATAAAGGAATATGAGGCGGAGAATAAGCTTGACTGGAACAAATCGACAGATGATGTTGTAGAAGCGGCAGGATCGCTTGGAGTTCACGAATACAGCGCACATCTTATATTTTTAATATGTCTTACAAAGCACGCAAAGCAGTTATATGAAGAAAAGGGATATTCTTATGAGATGTATAAGAATACCTTTAATGATATAAGATGCAAGCTTTTTGAATGTCATAATGTACATTCTGTATGGGGTAATGAGCTTCTTCGTATATGGTACGGCAGATTTTTTGAACTCGATTTGTTTGGCTTGGGAAGATTTCAGTTTGAAAAACGTGAATTTTACAATCCTTCTGGTGAAGATTATAAAAAAGGCTCAAAGTGTATCAAACAGGGTGATTTAGTAATAAACATACATATTCCGTCAGACGGACGACCTGTTACAAAGGAACTTATAGATGAT
Organism: Clostridia bacterium; assembly: GCA_045593265.1. Classification (GTDB taxonomy): domain Bacteria; phylum Bacillota; class Clostridia; order RGIG6154; family RGIG6154; genus RGIG8497. The sequence continues at coordinate 40,964 of JAZNWH010000131.1, forward strand.
GCTTTAGCAAGAGGCTACGAGTTTTATAAGGATTTATTCGAAGACGGAGTAGTGCCTTTCAATTTGCGTTCATGGTTGCTGTACGAGAGACATAGAGAATTTCTTCCCGAAAAATCAAATATATTGACACTTATGGATTATTTTGATATTTATTTCAGCCATGATGATGAAAAGTTTCTTGACTGGTGGCGTATATTCGGTAAGAATTATAACAATAATATTGACGAAATGCCCACAGACACAAGCCTGCAGCGTGCATATGTAGATTGGGTTAAAAAAGGCAATTTTCCAGGTCATGGCCATGGAATATTGCTGTATGAAAAATAACTGAAAATAAAAAAAGATTTATGTTGTTGAAAAAATCCCAAGTACGATGTATAATGTTATTAACCTAACGCTATGGATGGTGATAATATGGATATTCTTACAAAAGAAAATTTTTTCAGACCAAATGAAAATATACATATACAGTTATCAAATGAATATCCCGATTATATAGGTAAATGGCATACACACAATTACATTGAAGTAGTTTATATTATTTCTGGAAGTGCAGTTCACGAAATAGACGGAAAAAGATACAATGTCAAACGCGGAGATTTGTGTATAATTAATATGCACACACCTCATGTTTTCTATATTCACGAGGATTCCAAAGAGACATTTTCCTGTTACGATCTTATGTTTACACCTGAATTTTTCGATGAATCACTGGACGGATATAAGGCGCTGGAATCTCTTAATAAATCTTATATGTTTTATTCTTTGTTCGGTGAAAGCAGAGAAATTGTTCCTTTTTACAGTGTATCGGAAAGTGATTTTACTATGTTTGGTGAATTGTTCAATAAGATTTACCATGAACACCGAAAGCAGGAAAAAGGATATACCGAAATAATCCGTGCATATCTTTTACAATTAATTATAACAATATTTCGTATTGACAGCAGGGAAAACGAAAATTCCAAAAAGCATAAAGTAAATCACGTTGTAAGCTATATAAACGATTATATAAATGCAAATTACAGCCAACATATATCTGTAAATAAGCTTGCAAAAGAGGTGTTTTTGCATCCCGATTATCTTGGACGTATTTTTCGCGAAGCTACCGGAATGAACATAAGTACAATGATACAAAAGGTAAGAGTTGAAAATGCCTGTCATTTTCTTTCAACAACCAACCTTAACATTTCGGATATAGCTCATAAGTGTGGCTTTGACGATACAAAATTTTTCTATACGGTTTTCAAAAAAAGAATGGGCGTTTTGCCGGGAGAGTACAGAAAAAATATACAGACTAAATAATACAGATAACGACTTTGTTGAAAAATTATTTTCAGCAGAGTCTTATTTTTTATAAAAATTAAATGTCGGAATATACCATATTTAAGTAGGAATTATCTAAAGACATTTTTTTCTTGTTAAGATATACTTAAATTGTAGTAAACTATTTAGTTTAAGAGGAGAGTAACGTGAAAGTTCCTTTCCCGTTATTGCCTCCGGCGGATTTAAAAAGCCCGTGCGAAATTTTCCTCACACTCGTTCGGGAACGCACATGGGCAAAAAATCTCTTATCATTCCTTGCCATACGGATAAGAGAAATTTTAAAACTATTATTTATGCCGACGTATGGCGGCGGAATGGAGATTTATATGTTTAATTTAAAAGAATGGAATCAGCAGGCGAACATTGTTGCCGATATTTTAGCAAAGGCACCAAAGTTTGATAAGACAGTAAGAATAGGTAAGGACGAATTTCAGGCGAGAGCTAAAAGAGTGTACGAAGCTTTAAAGGCGGCAGGCTTTGATGGCGGTATTGTATATTCCGACGAGCATTATCACGGTGATGTACCTTATCTTGGCGGTAATACCAACATTTCTGTTGAACCTGTTGCAGGTATTGTAGGAAAGAACGGTTTTTCAATTCTTGCAGGACTTGAGGGCTGCTATGTTGCAGAACAGCTTTCAAAGAGAAGCGGCTGCAAGGTAGGAAGAGTTGAAATGCTTAAGCTTGCAGACGAAGAATATCCTGTTGAAGTTGACAGAATAGAAGATATTGCAGAACAGATTTGCGGAGGAAAGCCACAGAAACTTGCGCTTTTAACATCCCGTTCTGTAATGCCGGTAAGCATATATGAATTTTTTGAAGATTATGTAGGTAAAGGAAATCTCCTGGACGGTCAGGAAATATATCAGAAAATCAAATACGAAAAGTCAGATATGGAAATGGCACTTACCCGTCAGGCAGCAAAAATATCCGACTATATGATGGAGGGTATGCTTGCTGTTATGAAGCCGGGTATGCTCGAAACTCAGGTTGCACAGTGGGGTTATACTATTGCTTATGAATTAGGTGTTGAGGAACTTGGCTTTGACGTAATGGTTACAGCAGGCGAAGCTAACCGTTCAATCGTAGGTAAAGCATTGAACAGAACAATTATGGAAGGTGATTTTGTACATCTTGGTGTAGGTCCTAAGGTTGATGGTCTTACAGCTTGCGAAAGATGCAGTGTTGTATGCACAAAGCCAGGCGGAAAGATTTCTGATGTTCAGGATTACTGGCTCAGCTTTGTTGAAGATGCATACAGAGTTGGTCTCGATGCATTTATTGATGTTGCAAAAAATAATCTTCCTGCAAAATTACAGGAACAGGCACTTGTTGATTATTTTGAAAGCAGAAGAGCAGAAGTAAGCAAACGAATGGGAAAAGACATTGACCTTGCAATGCTTAAGCCTTACACAGGAACACACAATGCAGGTTATACAGAATGTCAGGAATTTTATGGTGCTATTACCCTTAATTCAAATGAACCTATGGGTAACCAGATTGTAACAATGCTTGACGTTGCAGCAAGAGGCTTCGGAAGCACATGGGATGAAGTTATCATTCCTGAATTTGACTATCTTTTAGTAGAAAAAACTCTCGGTAAGTTCGGTAATAAAGTAGAAGTATTTAACGACCTTCCTGTAAGAGTTCAGCATTTAGTAGGTGCAGGATATTAAGAGGTGAAAAAATGAGCTTTAAATATTATAATGTTAACGAAAGAACGGTTTCAGATGATATAAATATTATTTTCCCCAATTTCGGTGAAAATGAAGTTCTTGCTGTTATGAGTCCACACGACGATGATGCAATTATCGGTGCAGGATATGCTATGCTTGCGGCTAAAAAAGCAGGAGCGGATGTATATGTTGTTATTTTCTGCAGAGGCGATGCAGGTTACAGCACAGTAGAAGAAAAAGAAACAATCGAAGAGGTAAGAAAAAAAGAAACCTTTGATTGTTATGAAAGACTTGGCATTCCTGAGGACCATATAATAAGACTTGATTTCAGGGATTTCTCTGCATTCGGAAATATCGGCTGGGAAAAAGCAGATGGAAAAGAAGGGGATATGCCGAGAATATTACGTTTTTTGCGTGATAAAAAGGTTACGAGAGTTATGGTGCCAAACCATCACCGTGAACATATCGACCATACTGCAGCACATATTATGAGTTCTTTTAATGTGCCTCAGGCAGGTGATATTTGTATAGTCGATAACGGAACTCCTCACAGTGTTAAATCTGTGCTTGAATACTCTGTATGGGCAGATTTGGCTCCCGATGATGCTTTGGTAAACGGCAGACCTTCTAACTTACGTGCAAACCGTATACTTACAGTAAGCTCTGATGTGGAAGAAGAAATTGCGAACGCAGTTTCTGCGTATGTTTCACAGATTGAAATAATTAAAGGGCTTGTTGCCGCAAGAAAAGAAAGAAAAACTGCTGACGGAGAATATGTTGAAGTATATTTAACTCTTGATTGCAGACCGAAGATTGATTTTTCACCTTACAAGGAATTTGTTGAAAGTGTTAAATAAAACGGGAGGTGTATGCGTAATGAATAAGCTTGGTATATTTATGAATTTCTGGGAAAATGAATGGCAGGCAGACCACATTAAGTATATCAAAAAAGCATCGGACATAGGCTTTGATATACTTGAATTTCAGGCACAGCCACTTCTTGATATGACAGAAAAAAGAATGACTGAAATTAAAAATGCCGCAGAAGAATATGGCATTGAGCTTACATACAGCTTAGGACTTGATAAAAAATACGATATTTCCTCAAATGATGAATCGGTAAGACTTGGAGGAATTAAGTATCTTACTGAAATTATGAACAAGGTTCATTTTATGGGCGGAAAGATAATTTCAGGTGTAAGCTATGCAGGTTGGGGAGTTCCCGACGGTGATTTTACAAGAGAGCAGCTTTTGGAAAACAGTATTAAGTCAATGAAAGAGCTTGTTAAAATTGCAGAAGAATACGATATAACATATGCAGTAGAAGCTGTTAACCGTTTTGAAGGTGTTGTGCTTAATACATCAAAACAAGCTGTTGAATATGTAAAGGCTGTTGGCAGTAAGAATATGGGTGTTCTTCTTGATACATATCATATGAATATCGAAGAAAATAATATCGGCGATGCTATAAGATGTGCAGGAGAATTACTTGTTGGCTTCCATACAGGCGAAAATAACCGTACTGCACCTGGTAGAGGTCATCTTGACTGGGACGAAATTTTCGGTGCCCTTGCTGATATTAACTATAAGGGTAGAATAGTTTCAGAACCCTTTGTTATGTCAGGCGGTCAGGTAGGAAGAGATATCTATGTGTGGAGAGATTTAATTTGCGATACATCAGAAAAATCTATCGATGAAGAAGCAAAGTATCTCTTAAACTTTGAAAAAGAAATGTTACAAAAGTATATGATTTAATCAGACTTACAGAATAAAAAAGATAAAACGGATCAAAATATGGTATCCATTTTAAAAACATATTTTCACAAATTAAATATTTCGTATTATCGTGAAACTATAGCTGCTAATATAATACAGTAAGTATATCGTGAAACATCTGCGAGAATTGAAAAATATTCTCGCAGATGTTTTTGCATAACGAAACTGACAGAATTGCTAAAAATAAAATGATGCTTTTTGATGATGTAACAGACGGAATGGTTAAGAATGTATGCAGCCAGACGCGAAATTGATACTTATTTTGGGCAATTTTAATTGACACAGAGGACCACGAACCTTAGAATTAACAACACAAAAAATGGCTCAAACGCAGTGTTTGAGCCAAAATAAAGCAGGACTCCGAAGAATCGACAGATTTTTTGGGAAGAAGAACAGTGAAGCAAGTGATTGATTTTTTGTATAGAAAAACAAAGCAAACGAAACTTATTCCGACGAGGCAGGGGCAGAGCGAAAAGAGTCATATACACAATATGCTTTGAATGTGCATATATACTATAAATTATGAATTTTCAGTTTGTATTCGGTGGGGGATGTACGCATTATTTTTTTAAACTGTTTGCTGAAATGATATTCGTCGTAAAATCCCAGGTTAAAAGCCACTTCCTTTACGGTAATTTCAGGAAAATTTTTGAAGTAGGTAATTGCTTCGGTTATTTTAAAATCGAGCATATATTGGTGTATTGTTATGCCGAAGGCTTCTTTGAATTTTGTTTCGGCGGTTTTGACAGAAACATTACATTTTTTTGCAAGATAAGCGTTTGAGAAAAACTTTTCTGGACTGTTATGTACGATTTTTTTAATACGTAGCGGGATATTGTTTTCCGTATCTTCTACAGGTTGACACAGCTCATATAAAAGCAGATTAAAGAAAATATCTGCTTTTTTTTGTTTGCCCTGAAGATAGCAGTTTACAATTTCTGAGAAGTATTTTTTAATATCAGAATTTGATGAAACATCGCAAAGGCTGTTTATGCATAAACCGTCTTGAGGAATGTTACTTGTAAAATCATTTTCGCCTTTTACGTGAAAATACATTGTTTTGGTGTTTGGTAGGCAAGGTGAAATTCCAAAGTGAGTATTGTTTGCGCTTAAAATTAAAATATTATCTTTTTTTGCTGTGAATTCTTCGTTATTTTGACCGAATTTCCATTCTCCCTGAAGTATGTATATAAAGTCGTGGTCTTTCATTTTACGTTTGGGATGCACAAAGGGAGATGCGTAGAAATTTATATTCGCTTCCGTTATTGTGTGTGGAGTATTTTCCGAAAATACAGTAAACATTTTAACACCTCTTTTTCGTTATTTTACATCTATATTTCCTTTTTGTCAATTCCATAATCAAAAATATATATGTATACTAAAACTGTATAGTGAGAGGTGAATCTATGAAAATTTTCCAAAAAGGCTTTAATTTTGGTCAGGATGGACCGGGAAACCGACTTGTTTATCACCTTCAGGGATGCAATATGGCATGTATATGGTGCTCAAACCCTGAAGGTATGAATATTAATGGTGGAAAAGAATATACAATTCAAGAGATTTTTGATGAGTGTAAACAAAGCAGGATGCTTTTCTTTTCAGGCGGAGGAGTAACATTTACAGGCGGAGAGGCAACACTTCAGCATAAGGAGCTTTTAGAAATTCTTAAACTGCTTAAAGAAGAGAAAATACATACCTGTATAGAAACAAACGGAACCTCTCTAAAGCTTAAGGAATTACTTCCGTTTATCGATTATCTTATAATGGATTTCAAGCACTATGACAGCGATATACTGAAAAAATATACAGGCGTTGGTAACGAGGTAATAAAAAATAATTTTGAAGAAAACTGCAAAAATGAAAGACAGCAACATATAAGGATACCTCTTATAAACAGAATAAATACAGATGCACCGGAAGAGTTTGCAGAATATTTTTCAAAATACGATACAAGTAATACAGTGTTTGAATTTTTGGTATATCACGAATATGGTAAAGATAAGTGGACTTCAGAATATAAAGTTAAAGACGGTTTTGTACCCAGAGAAACCTTAAATAAATTTACAGAAGTTTTCAATGAATATAATCTGAAATTAATAACTACATAGGAGGGTTAATATGTACGGAATTTACAAATCGGGAGAGCTTACAAAAATGGCAAAGGCTCTTTACAGAGAAGAAAGAGAAATTAAAAGACTTGATGGATGGTTTGTTGCAAAAGAAACTGAAATGCTTGCTGATGAAAAATATAAGGATTGCAGTCCTGAGGTAAAAAAAGCACATTTGTTATGTGAAGTGTTGAAAGAAATGCCTTTATTTATCAGCGAAAATGCAGTTTTTGTGGGAACACAGAGAGATGCTTTTGCAAAAAGCTATGCACTGATTAATCCTTCCTTTACGGTTGAGGGTTTTTCAGGTTATTGCGACCCTATGGCAATATACAACGATATTGAGCCAAACGAAGAATTTACAAAAGAGCGTATTGATAGTGTCCGTAAATTTACTTCAAAAACGAAAATGGTGGAAATGCTCAATAAAACTTATGATGAAGCTGAAATCTACACAAAAGAAGTTATTTTCTTTGTTGAACAGGTAACAGGGCACATTATTCCTGATTTTCGTTATGCTTTAAAGTATGGTATTGATAAAATGACACAGGAAGCAAACAAAAAACAAGGCGAATTTTTTGAAGCGGCAGCAATTGCCCTTGGCGGAGTTAAAATTCTTGCAGACAGATATATTGAAATAATAAATGAGCAGAAGAAAACCTGTTCCGATGAAAGAAAAGCTCAGCTTGATTTTATGGAAAAAGCTCTTATAAATATATCTTCAAAGGGTGCGGAAAATCTGTATGAAGCACTTCAGCTTTACATTCTTTTATGGACTGTGATGTGTCTTGAACAGGCACCTAATCCATATGCATTTTCTGTAGGTAATGCAGACAGAATTTTTGAACCTTACAGAGGAGAATTAACCAGAGAAGATGCAAGCGAATTATTTAAGCATTTTCTTGTGTTCTATAATGTAGGCGACAGAAGCTGGGCAATTTCACAAAATGTCCTTATCGGCGGAAGAGATAATGACTCAAATGACCTTACCAACACCATGAGCTATGCAATTATGGATGCGTACTACGATATGAACCTTCCACAGCCTATTTTGTCAGTTAAATTACATAAAAACACACCCCAAAAGCTTTATGAGGAAATGGGAAGATTTTTCTTCTCACCCGGTGTGCTTACACCGTCCCTTTTTAATGACGATGCACTTTTTGAGGTGCTTAAAAATAACGGTATTGATGAAAAGGATATCCCTGACTATTCTGTTGCGGGCTGTCAGGAACCTCTTATTATGGGTAAAGATAATGGTAACACAACCAACAGCTGGCTTAATCTTCCTAAGGTTCTTGAATTGATACTTACAGGTGGAGTTTCTGCTATTACCGGAGAAAAGCTTATAGAAAAGACAGAGTATTCTCTTGAAAACATAAGAGAGGTATTTTATGAAACTCTCGATAAAATTTGCAACAAGATGGCAGAGTACGCGAATGGAGCATCAATAGCATTGTCAGAGCTTAAAGTACCATTCTTAAGTTGTTTTATGGGAGGAATGGAAACAGGTGCCGATATGCGTGATACCAAAGTACAGGGAACAAAGTATAACGGAAGCGGATGTTTAATTCACGGTCTTAGTGTTCTTGCAGATTCATTTATCGCAATTGATGAGTTTGTTAAGAAATATCCTGATGGTAAAGAAATGCTTGTGGATGCACTTAAAAATAATTTTGAAGGCTACGATGAATTAAGAGAATTTTTACTGTCTTGTCCTAAATTTGGAAACAATATTGAAACTGTTGATAACGAGGCTCGTGAGATTGCAATCAAGGTTTCAAGTATAGTAAGAAGCAAGAAAAATTATCTCGGCAATTCTTTCAGACCTGACTTTTCAAGTCCTTCAACACATCTTACCTACGGTTACTGGGTAGGTGCAACACCTGACGGAAGAAAGAGTCGTGATATGCTTGGCTACGGAGTTGACCCTCTTTATGGGGAAGCGTCAAACGGACTTGGATTTCGAATGCTTTCAAATATGAAACTGCCTTTTGAGGAATTTAACGGAGGGTATGCTTCCCATCTTGGTATTGACCCAAAATATTTTAAAGGTGAAGATTACAGCAAAAAGGGAGTAGAATTCTATCATAATGTTGTAGAGCCTTTGTTCTTTAATGAGCTTAAAGAGGGAGTATCACCATTTTACCTTTATGTAAATGTAACAACACCTGAAACTCTCCGTAAGGTTCTTGCAAATCCGTCAAAATATGCTCCGAGCGGTGTTTACATTATGAGAATTCACGGAACATTTGTAAACTTCCTTGATTTATCTCCTGAAATTCAGCAAGATATAATAACAAGACTTGATTTACAGTCTACAACTATGGGGTGCTGAATATGAAAGCAATAGGAATTGATATAGGTACAACGAGTATATGCGGTATTGTGTGCGATGCAAAAAGCGGCGAGATTTTAAAGGTAATTAACAAAGACAGTAATGCATTTTTAAAAGGCTCTGCCGATTGGGAAAAAATTCAGTCGGTTGACAAAATTATATCTTGCGCAAGAGAAATTCTGGACAGCCTTATAGATGAAGATGTCAAGGTTATAGGTGTTACGGGGCAGATGCATGGAATTGTGTATACGGATAAAAACGGAGAGGCTGTAAGTCCGTTATATACCTGGCAGGATGGCCGGGGAAATCTGCTATATAAAGATACCACATATGCAAAGTATTTAAACAGCTTTACAGGATACGGAAATGTAACGGATTTTTATAACAGAGAAAATAATATCAGACCTGAAAATGCCGAGTATTTTTGTACAATACACGACTATTTTGTGATGACTCTTTGTAATCTTTACAAACCTCTTATACATATAAGCGATTTAGCAAGTTTCGGCATCGATAACAGAAGCGGAGCAGATGTTACGGATGGTTACACCATTGCAGGTGAGTATAAAAATATTCCCGTAAGTGTTGCAATCGGCGATAATCAGGCAAGTGTATTTTCAACTCTTGCAGATGAAAATGATGTTTTGATAAATGTAGGTACAGGCAGTCAGGTTTCCGTTATTTCTTCAAATAAGGTTACGGGTGAGGATATAGAGGTAAGACCTTATTTTGAAAATAAGTATCTTATTGTTGGAGCTGCCCTTTGCGGTGGAAGAGCTTATTCGCTTCTTAAAGATTTCTATTCTGAAATTTTTGAATATACAGGTGCATTTGATGACAATGCTGTTTACAGCATTATGAATAAAATGCTTCAAAAAACGGATAATTTAACTCTTGAGGTTGATACCCGTTTTGCAGGCACAAGAAAAAATCCACAGCTTTGCGGAAGCATATCAGGTATAACTACAGAAAATTTCAATCCGTCAGCTCTTACATATGGTATGCTTTCAGGCATGGCAAACGAGCTTTTTGAAATGTACAAACAGATGAAGTCTGAAAAGTTGGGAATAGTAGGCTCAGGAAACGGTGTGCGTAAAAATTCAGCCTTCATAAAAATTCTCGAAGAAAAATTCGGCGGCGAACTGAAAATACCTGTGCATACGGAGGAAGCATCCTTCGGTGCAGCACTTTACGGACTTATTGCCTGCGGTGTATATAATAATGCCGCAGATGTTCAGAAACTTATAAAATACACAAAAAAGGAGAATAAATTATGAGATTTCTTGAGGATAAAGCATTAAAAACCGTTACTATGCTCAATAGCTTCATAGTAAAAAACACAATGGTGCTTGATGGATTTAAAATTAAGTATTGCGATTATAAAACAGATAATATTATTCCTGAAATTGATGAATCTTGGGATAATCTTGAAAAATTTGTTGAATTTAAGGAGCTTGCAGTTCATTTCTGGATAAGGGGAACTGTTACAACTCCAAAGGCAGAGGAAGGCTGTTATTATGCTCTTGATTTTAAACAGGAATACACAGGCAGAGTTCAGACAATTTTATATTTAAACGGGGAAATGACACAAGGTCTTGACGAAAACCACTTCAGAACAATACTTGAACCTGATACAACATACGATGTTGCATTTTACTGCTACCTCGACCCTGTATACTCGCCAAGGACACATCTTGTTTCTTCAACAGTACCCAAGCTTGTAACAGTTGACGAAAAAACAGAGCAATTATATTTTGATTTTGAAACACCGTTTGAGGCACTTGAGGCTCTTGAAAAAACAAGCGATGATTATAAAACAATTCTTCACCATCTTGAACTTGCGGCAAATTTAATTGATTTCAGACAGCCGTATACACAGGAATATTACAATGCGATTGATAAAGCTATAAAATACCTTGATGAGGAATTTTACGGTAAAGCCTGTGGTAAAGGTGATATTACGGTAAACTGTCTTGGTCATTCACATATTGATGTTGCCTGGCGCTGGCCTGTAAGACAAACTGTTGAAAAGGTTCAAAGAAGCTATTCTACAGTTCTTTATCTTATGAAGCACTATCCTGAATACATATTTATGATGACCACACCACAGATGTATGAATTTTTAAAGGAGCAGGCACCTGAAAAGTTTGAAGAGCTCAAAGAGCGTGTGAAAGAGGGAAGATGGGAGACAGATGGAGCGATGTGGCTTGAATCTGACTGCAATCTTCCATCAGGTGAAAGCTTTGTTCGTCAGCTTGTACACGGAAAGAAATATTTTATGGACGAATTTGGTGTTAATAGCCGAACACTCTGGATTCCTGATGTATTCGGGTATTCTGCAGCTCTTCCTCAGATACTTAAAAAAGCAGGCGTTGACCGTTTCGTTACAGGTAAAATAAGTTGGAATGATACAGACAGAATGCCTAATGACACATTTTACTGGAAGGGTATTGATGGTACTGAAATATTTACACAGTTTTTAACAACCAAGGATTTTGTGATTCCTGAAAAATCAAGAGATTTTGTTATGATAAACGGTGCGCTTGATGCCCGTGAGGTAAAAAGCACCTGGGATATATACAGAAACAAGGAATATAATGACGAAACAATTCACACCTTTGGTTTTGGTGACGGCGGTGGCGGACCTACTTATCAGATGCTTGAGCGTCAGCGAAGATTCCAAAAAGGTATTCCGGGAATTCCTAAAACAAGAATGGACACACTTGACAATTACTTAACCAGATCTCAAGAAAAATTTGACAAATCATGCGAAAAATTCGGCAGAACACCAAAATGGTCGGGAGAATTATATCTTCAGTATCACAGAGGTACATATACATCTGTTGCAAGAACCAAAAGAGCAAACCGTATATGTGAATTTATGCTTGCTGATACTGAACAGCTTTCGGTTATGAATATGCTTCTAAGAGGCGGAGTATATCCTCAAAGTGAGCTTGATGTTGCATGGAAGCATATGCTTCTTAATCAGTTCCACGATATTATTCCGGGAAGCTGTATTAAAGAGGTTTCTGATGTTGCAGAGGCTGAATACAACGAGGTAAAAGAAATCTGCAAAAATGCAACTAAGACGGTTTATGACAGCATTGTGCCCGAAATCAGTTCTCAAGAGGGTTATGTTGTGTTTAATCCAAGGCCTTTTGAGGGTGATGGAATTGTTGAGGTTTCCGACAGCTTTGCTTATGTTGAAAGTATTCCTTCACACGGATATAAGGTTGTTAAATCTCTTGATTTTTCAAATAATGCAACAGTATCAGAAAATGAGATTTCAAACAAGTATTTTAATATACATCTTGACAAAAATGGAAATGTTTCATCAATTTTCGATAAATCTGCAGACAGAGAAATCCTTTCGGAAACAGGAAACAGATTTGTTGCCTATGAGGACAGACCAAAGTGGTCGGACGCATGGGAGGTTACACACTACTATAAACAAAAGCCATATTATGTCGATGATGTTACAGATATTGTTCCTTACGAAAAGGGAGCAAAAAAAGGTCTTACAGTATCAAGAAAATTTATGAATTCTACAATTAAGCAGAACATTATTGTATACGATAACATACCAAGAATTGATTTTGAAACAGAAATTGACTGGAAAGAGGAGCATCTTATATTAAAAACGCTCTTCCCTGTAAATGTATTTGCCAATACTGTAACTGCAGATATACAGTTTGGTAATGTTGAAAGACCTACTCATAAAAACAGAAGCTGGGATGAAGCGCAGTTCGAAATGTGTATGCATAAATGGGTCGATATATCCGATAACGGCTACGGAGTAAGCTTTTTGAACGATTGCAAATACGGCTATTCTTCAGAAGAAAATGTAATCGGACTTACAATACTTAAATGTGCAACTGATCCTGATCCTGAAGCAGACAAGTGCAAGCATGAGTTTACATATTCATTATACCCACATAATGGCAGAGTAACAGATGGAGATACTATAAAGCAGTCGTATAACTTAAATCAGCCTATGACTGTGGTAGAGAAAACAGCAACAAAGGGATCGCTTCCATCAGAATTTTCACTGGTAAGCTGTAACAGAGAAAATGTTGTTGTTGAAACTATCAAAAAGGCAGAAAACAATGATAACATTGTGATAAGAATGTTTGATGTACACAACAAAACAGAGAATGTAACACTTGATTTCGGCTTTGATGTGAAAAAGGCATATATTTGTGATTTGCTTGAAAATATTGAGTCTGAAATTGAAGTTTCAGGAAACACAGTAACTGTTCCTGTTAAAAATTTCGAGATTGTTACGCTTATGTTGGAAGTATAGGAGAATAATTATGCTTACAAAACCCATATTTTTTGAAAAAAACAGAGTAGGAAGAGTTTACACAGGAGGCAAGCTTTTTTGTAATTTTTTTGGTGATGACAGCACCGATGGATTTTTCCCGGAAGAATGGATTGCATCAAGTGTAAAGGCGGTTAACAAAGTGCAGGCATCTGAAAAAGAAGGTGTTTCAAAGCTTGCTGACAGCGATATATATTTTGATGAGCTTATTGAAAAATACCCATTTGAAATGCTCGGAAGCTCAGAAAAAATGCGTATTCTTGTAAAGCTTCTTGACAGTGCGGTGCGTCTTCCTGCTCAGGCGCATCCTGATAAAGAGTTTTCAAGAAAATATTTTAATTCAGAATATGGCAAGACCGAGAGCTGGATTGTTCTTGACAAAAGAGAAAATGCCAAAATCTATTTCGGGTTCAAAGACAATGTTAACGAAGAAATATTTTCAAAGGCAATAGACGAAAGCGAAACAGATAAAGATGCAATGGAACGCATTATGGAGTATACCGAGCCTGAAATTGGTGATGTTATTTTAGTTCCTGCAAAAACAGTACACGCTATAGGTGCCGGCTGTCTTATTTTGGAGGTTCAGGAGCCTACAGATTTTACAATTCAGCCGGAGCATTGGTGCGATGAATATAAGTTAAACGAAAAAGAAATGTATATGAATTTATCCCGTGAAACTGCGGTGAAGTGTTTTGACTTTAAAAAATCATCCGACCCAAGAATAGCCCCTGAGGTAATCTTTAACAAAGACGGGGTAAAAATCGAACACCTTATAAAGCCTTGCGATACGGAGTGTTTTGTTATTAACAGAATAACCCTTGAGGGCGGAAATGTTTGTATAAACCTTAAGGATAGCTATGGTGTTTATATCGTGACTGACGGCGAAGGTGAAATTTCAGGTGAAGGGTATGAGAAAAAAATAAAAAAAGGCGATTATTTCTTTATGCCTTGCTGTGCTATGGGGAAATTCAGCATCAATGGAAATGTTCAGGTAGTAGAGTGTTATTGATAGGAGAGATTTAATGTCTGTTATTGAAATAAAAAATGAAAGGCTTTCGGTAGGCATAAATACTTTTGGAAGTGAACTTGTGTATATAACTGCCAAAGACGGCAATGAGTATTTATGGAACAGAGATGAAAAGGTGTGGTCTTTAAGTTCGCCAATACTTTTTCCTATCTGCGGAGGCTTGAAAAACGATAAATATACATATATGGGCAAGGAATATCCTCTTGATAAACACGGATTTGCACAGGTTATGGAATTCAATGGTGAAAAAATAAGTGAGACAAAGGCTGAATTTGTACTGAGACACAATGACGAAACTTTAAAACAATTTCCCTTTGAATTTGAATTCAAAACTCTTTTTGAACTTTCAGGAAATAAGCTTAAAGTAACATATATCACAAAAAATTTATCCGATAAAGAAATGTTTTTCTCGGTAGGTGCCCACGAAGGTTATTATTGTCCCGAAGGTATTGAAGAGTATAGTGTTTCTTTTGATGAAAATCAAACTCTTGACAGTTATATCTTAAATGGCAATCTTCTGGAAAACAATAAAATCAGAATTATTGAGAACAGTAAAAGTATTCCCTTAAAATATGAATATTTTAAGGTTGACGCCCTTGTTTTTAAGAATATCCGTTTTAATAAAGTATATCTTGTTCACAAGAACAGCAAAAAAAGAATTGCATTGACATTTGATAAGGCAAAATATTTTCTTCTGTGGACAAAACCAAATGCAAAATATATATGCCTGGAGCCTTGGTGTGGAGTTCAGGATATTATAGATTCAGATTATGAAATCTCAAAAAAAGAGGGAATTATAAAGCTTAGAGGCAATGGAATACATACTTTTACCCATACAATAGAAATTTTTGACTAAATTAATATATATAGATAAGTCAAATGAAAAGGGAATGTTAAAAAAGTTCATAACCGTAAAAAGGCTTAAATAATAATATTTATAACATGATATGTTTGTCAAAATTAACAAAAAATATATACTTATGGAAAAATATCGTTTATGAACGATATTTTTTCTATTAAATAAGCCTTTTTGCTCGAACGAACTTCGCCTAACTCGGCGTATCCGCATACGCCTTCGGGTACCTGCAAATGCCTTTAAACAGGCATTTGCAGCTCAATTCGTTCGTTCTGAAGCATTTTTTCCTATTCCCTAAACAAGGGTCTGTAAAAAATCATCGATTTTTTACAGACCCTTTTATATTAATCTGATTTGATAATCGAGGTGATAGTTTCGTAGATTAATATAATTCTTGTTTTATGAGGATACTTAAGGAGAAGTATCTGTTTTGGAATAATGTTGTTTATATTTTGACGGAGAAATTCCAAATTGCCGTTTAAACATTTTTGAAAATGTATACAAATCAGAATATCCCACAGAATTGGCTACAACAGATATGGTATCACAATTTTTTGTTATGAGATTGGCGGCAACATTCATTCTGTAATTAAGAATATATTGTTTTGGAGAAAGTCCGGTTTTCTTTTTGAAAATGGAAGAAAAGTATGTTCTGTCAAGATTTAAGTCCCGGGCAATTTTATCTACAGATATATTGTACATATAGTTTGTATGGATGAAACTTAATGCTTTTTCAGTATAGTCGTATTTGATGCCGTCATCCTCTAAAAGCAGTGAAAACAAATCCCACAATCTTGCGGTAAGGTAGGCGTGTTTGTCGTGGGAATAGTTGCCGGTTTCTTTTATGGAAGCAAATATTTTTTCAGCCTCCGGGCATACGATAACATCTGAAAGCATTTCCAACTGTTTGACGTTGCAGGTAAAGCCAATCCAGATATAACTCCATGGGTTAACAGCATCTGCTTCGTAATAGGTTTCTATATAAGGCGGAATAACAAACATTTCGCCTGCTTTAACTTTATATTCTTTGTCTCTGATTTTGAAAATACCGACTCCTGATACGACAAAATGAATAAGCCAATGTGTTCGTATCATCGGACCAAAAAAATGGCTTTTTTCGCAGTTTTCGTGACCAAATTGAACAGGATTTAACACCCAGTTTTTCTTACTGTTTATCATAATACTGTAATCCATATTTTTTGTATTCCCTCCATTTCTAAAAACAACAAAATGACAAATGTTTATATCATTATACCATTTCTTAAAACAGAAAGTCAATATATAATTAAATTGAAGAAATAATAATAAAGAAAGAGGTAATTGATATGAAAAAGTTTTTAGCAGTAGTACTCGCAATGCTCATGGTACTTTCAGTATTTACAGCATGCAGTAAAACAGATTCAAATGACGGGGATATTACTCTTACATGGTATGTTCCAGGAGACAAATATCCTGACACAGCAATGGTAGTTGAAGAATTAAACAAGATCACAATGGAAAAAATCGGTTGTAAGATTGATCTTCAGTTTATCGATGCAGGTTCTTTCCAGGAAAGAATGAATATGAATATGGCATCAAATGCAGAGTATGACCTTACATTTGTAGGCTACTTAAATCAGTTCGAGCCTGCAGCATCAAAGGGCGGACTTATGCAGCTTGATGAATTACTTAAATTAGCTCCCGGAATTACAGAAACAATTCCTGAATATATCAGAAATTCAGGTGTTTATATGGGCAAAACCTATGCAATTCCCAATATGCAGATTACAGCTTCAGCACTTGCTGCACAAGCGCCAAAGGAATATGCTGATGCATTTAAAGCAGCAACAGGGCAGGATGTAGCTACATTCACAAATACTCTGCAGTATGAACCATATCTTGAATTTGTAAAGGCAAACTATCCTAATGTTTATCCGTTTAACACAAGCTATGGTATGGGTTCTTTCAAAAGTCAGGATGAAGGAAAGGATGCAAAAGACCCATTCTTCCGCTGGACTTTAGGAATCAGCAGTTATGAAGCTTATAAGGATTCAGAGCAGAAGAAATTTGTTGTATTGGATGCCTATAAAAACGAAGAGCTTTCCCATGCAAAAATGTTTGCAGAAAAGCTTCATGAATATTACAAAAAAGGTTGGATTCGTCAGGATGTAGATTCTGTTATGGATGAAACAGCAGAAAGAAAACAGAAAAAATTCGGTCTCTGGTTCGGTACATATAAACCGGGTATGGATGGTGAAAGCTTAGCAACCTATGGCTGGGAGACAGTTTCATCAAGAATTTCATCAGTATCAATCGGTTCAGCATCAGCTACAATGGTAGGTATCGGTGCAAACTGCAAGCATCCTGAAGAAGCAATTAAATTCATTGAATTGATGAACACTGATAAAGAAGCTTATAATTTAGTATGCTTCGGTATCGAAGGTAAGCATTATAATAAGGTTGGCGAAGAAAGAATTGAATTTGTTGAAGGAAGCGGTTATGCCCCAAATGCTTCATGGAAATTCGGTAACCAATTCAACGCATACCGTCTCCCCGGTCAGCCTGACGATGTTTGGGAGGAAACAATTGAATTCAATAACTTAGGTTATGAAATGAGTAAGGTAAATCCAAATCTTTCAGCACTTGGTTTCACATTCAACAAGGAAGATATTAAATCAACAGTAACCAAGGTTACAGAAGTATTTAATAAGTATAGCAGTAAAGGTACCGGCTCAAAGGATCCCGATACATATTGGAATAAGATGATTGAGGAAGCTTATGCAGCAGGTAACCAGATTATCATTGACGAATATCAGAAACAGCTTGACGAGTTCTTTGAGGAGCATCCTGAAAAGCTTGAACAAGTAGTGTGGTAAGACAAGCTGACTTTTGGAGCTATTTTGGATATTATTACCTTTAAAGGCAACTTTAATCATTGATAGAGGATAGCTTTAATAGTAAAATAATGATGTTTAAAGAAGGAAGCAGTAAGAAATGAATTTAATACATATGACATATACAGGAAACCATTATTCTGTTGTTGCAAAAGAAAATGCTTTTGAAATTAATGACACAAATCCATTTGAAATATTTTTTGAATTTGGCGTTTCAACGATTATTAATGGTGAAAAAGACAATATTATAGCCTTTGAGAAAAAAGATAATAGTTTTATATGGACAGCATCAGATGGAATTTTTGAAAAGACCTATACTCTTGAATGTTGTGATGATTATATGCTTTACAAAGCGAAAATCAAAGGCAAAGGCAATTTAGGATTGGTTAAATATCTTGATAACACTATGTTTAATGCGTCAGGTTATTTTTCACCTGTTGTTGCCGGTGGCGGAGATGTAGCTACTTATAAAGATATGACACAGCCACAGACAGCTTCCGACGGATTTTTTGTTCCACCACCTCAGTGTTTTATTTTTGATATGGAAGGAAATAACAATCTTATTGCTGTTGGATTAGTTGCAAAAGAAAAGCAATATAATTACTCAGGATTTTCATATATTCCTGACGGAAATATGTGTGCTTTCGGCGCTGACTTCGGTAATTATACTGAAGTCAGCGGTGAGTATGAACTCCCTCATATTTTAATTCAGTTAGGAAAAGACAGATATTCCCTTCTCGAAAGTAATGCAAAATTCCATGTTGAAAAAGGTTATGTCAAGCAGCAAAACCACGAAAGGGAAAATTGGTGGAACGGAAATATTCTTTGCGGTTGGGGAGACCAATGGAAGATTGGTGCTGAAGTTGCAAATTCACAGAGCTTTGCATGGGATAATGAGGCAATTAAGAAAAACGCAGATAATACACCGGAAATGAGTGTTTTTAATTACGCTATTGATGCGGCAACAGAGGAGAATTACAAAAAAATCATTGCAGGTGCAGAAAGAAAGAATGTTCCTTTCTCAACAATTATAATAGATTGCAAATGGCACAAAGAATTTGGCACAATGGAAGTTGATAAAGAAAAATGGCCAAATATGAGAGGGTTTATTGACCATCAGCACCAAAAGGGACGAAAGGTTCTTCTGTGGTACAATTTCTGGAGTGTGGAAGGACTGCCTAAGGATGAATGTATTACCCGTGGTGAAGAAGCACTTTATGTTGATCCTACGAATCCTAAATATATTGCCCGCCTTGAAAGAATAATGGAATATTTACTCAGTGATAAAAACGGATGCTGCAATGCGGATGGTTTTAAAGTTGATTTTACAGCTGTTCCATATGAGGGGAATCTCCGTATTTACGAAAAAGGAGTATTTGGTATTGAGCTTGTTAAAAGAAATATGTCTTTAATTTATAATTTAGCCAAGAAGGTAAAAAAGAGTGCTTTAATTACATCGCAGCATGTACATCCGTATTTTGATGAATGTATGGATATGATGAGAATTGGCGATTACTGGTGTTCAAGTAACAGACCGCTTTCCAATATCAATACAAGAACAGGTATCCTGAAAGCAACACTACCAAATATGTTAATAGATATGGATGCAGCAGGTGGCGGCAAAAAGAGAGATGCACTTCTTTATTACAGAAGAGGTGCACAAATCGGCACTTTGTCTTTATACGGAACTAGTATTTATGATAAATTATTCAGCGAGGATGACTGGAAAGAAGTTGCAGAAATTTTCAGGGAAAATCAGGAAAAATCCGGGTTATTATAACGCTTAAGACAGAAAGGAAAGATGTGTAATGAAAAAACCATTATTATCTGAGCTTTCATTGCGTGAAAAAATTAATAATATGATTATCTTGCCGCAATGGGATTTAAGAAGAAGATATGAAAACGGAGAAGATTACCGTGTTGAAAGAACTGAAAAAGAACAGGAAGAAATTTTGAAAAACGGTCAATTCGGTTCGCTGTTTGCTCAGTACGGAGACATTGTAAAGGGAAGAAATACCGACCTTTTAGATGCTAAAACTGACAAAAGATGTAAAAGCAGTGAATTTGCAGATATGATTGACTGGGAAGCTTCATTTTTAAAAGTACCTCCTCTCGTAGGCGGAGACAGTGAATTAAGCGGAGCAGGACAGATGCATTATGATTTAACATCAATCATCTCACCTCTTGCTATGGGAGCAACTGATGATGAAGATTTGGTTTTTGAATTAGGAGCAGCTCTCGGTCGTGAACTTCGTTGCACCGGAGTAAACTGGAGATGGTCTCCTGTTGTTGATATTTCAAATAGATTTTCAAGATTGTGTCAGGCTTTAAGAACCTTTACCGATATGGATGTTGAAAAGCAGTCTCGTCTTGGCATTGCGATGATTAAGGGTATGCAAAGTGAGGGTGTTGCGGCAACTGCAAAGCATTTCCCCGGTTGCGATCCTCATGAATACAGAGATTGCCATTTTTGTAATTCGACAATCAGAGTTTCAAAGGAAGAATGGTGGGAAACACAGGGTGTGATTTTCCAGAATGTTATTGATGCAGGCGTTTATTCAATTATGACAAGTCATCAGTCTTTTCCTGCAATTGATGATTCAACAATAAACGGATTGCCGAGACCAACTACAATATCAAAGAAAATTACAACCGATTTACTTAAAAATGAGATGCACTTTGACGGTGTTATAATTACCGATGCAATAACAATGGGTGGACTTTGTACCATTCTTCCTTATGAAGAATTAATTGTCGAAATTGTAAATGCAGGTAACGATGTTATTTTATGTGCTTCCCCTGAAATAGCCGATATCATCGAAAATGCAATTAAGGACGGAAGAATTGAAGAATCAAGAATTGACGATGCTTGCCTGAGAGTTTTAAATATGAAAGAAAAGCTCGGAATGTTCGAAGATGGGTATGTAAATGTTAAATATAGAGCGGAAGATGTAAGAGATAAAACAGCTGAGTTAAGTTTAAAAGCCGCAAGAAAAGCTGTAACATTGCTTCATGACAGAAACAACCTTCTTCCCCTTGACAAAAATAAGATTAAAAAGGTTTCAATCATTGTTTCAAGCCATAGCGACAATTTCTACGATGTTGCCGTACAGAATCTGAAAAAAGAGTTTACCGACAGGGGTATGGAGGTTTATGTTCAGAGAAGACTGAAAAATGATATGGAGCTGAAAGAAATATCCGACAATAGCGATTTGATAATTTATGCTGCATATGTTGCAGGACACGAACCGAAAGGAGCACCTGCTTTATTTGGTGAAGAATGTAATACATTCTGGCATGCGTTTAAGCACGGTAATGAAAAGTCTATTGCTATTTCCTGCGGATCACCTTATCTTGCTTACGATATTATGGAAAACGCAAATGCATTTGTAAATCTTTACGGAGATTCGCCTTACTTATTAAAAGCTTTCGTTGAGGGAATTTTCGGCGAAATTCCTTTTGTTGGCAAATCGCCTGTAGAATTGGAACCACCGAAGTTTATTTTTAATTCGAGAAAATAAAAAAACAAAGGAGAGATTGTATGAAAGAACGATTAAGAAGACAACTATTGGCACTTTTCCTGACGGTTGCTATGTTGATTTCTTCTTCTGTTGCTGTATGTGCAGAAGAAATTTCTACAGAGTTACCCCTTGAAGAAACGACAGAAGAGGTTGTTGCTGAAGAAGAGATTCAGATTCAAAGAATAGTTGGCTCAACTGAATTTGAAAATGAAAAAGACAAGCTTATTCTTTATGTTGCGACCGACGGTGATGATAACAACGAAGGCACGATTGACAGACCTTTAAAATCGCTTGAAGGTGCACAGATGAAAATCCGTGATATTAAGAAAACAAGCGGAATCCCCGAAGGAGGGGCGATAGTTTACTTCCGCGGTGGTACGTATAAGTTTGAAAAGGGTGTTAAATTTACAAATGAGGACTCAGGTACTGAAAATGCAAGAATTACATACAGAAATTACCCCGATGAAAAGGTTGATTTTGTAGGTGCAGAAACTCTTTCCTGGGACGACTTCGAAAAGGTTACCGATGAAGAAGTTTTGTCGAAGATTATCGATAAAAGTGCAAGAGAGCACATTTATGCGGCAGACCTTAAGGCTCTTGGGTTTAAGGAGCTTAATCCGCCCAGATGGCCCGGATCTTATTCATACTGGAGTTCATTAATGCGTCACCTTACAGCAAAATACGGAATTACAAAACCCGCATCAAAGTCTTCCGAGCTGTTTATAAACGATAAAACAATGACTATCGCAAGATACCCGAATGAAGGATATATGACTATTAAAACCGTTATTGAGGGCGGAGTTGAATCAACGGTATATGACAATACACCGGCTGAGGATGCGGCAAAGCTTGATGCCCCTCCTATAGAAGTTGAAGTAGCCGATAAAAGAATTTTAGAGTGGGAAGGCGTTGAAGGTGCCATTATGTACGGAACCTTCTCTCTTTCCTGGGCAACTCACGCTACCGAGCTGGGCTCCGTCAACAAGAAAACAAATTCGATTGTGGCAAAATATCCAATGTTTTATCCGGCAAAGGAAGGACAAACCTTCTATGTTTATAACTTGATTGAAGAGCTTGATACACCGGGCGAGTATTACATAGATATTGACGAAGGCATGCTTTATCTCTATGAGCTTGATGAAGAGATTGAGAATATTTCATATACCACTCTTGAAGATATAATGATTACCATTGACAATGCAAGCTATCTTACATTTAAAAATTTAAACATGAAATATATTAAGAACCGTGCATTCGATTTTCTTACTGACAGCCACGATTGTGAGCTTATAGGTGCAGAGGTTGCTTTTACCGATACAGGTCTGACACGAGCAACATATGTATGGGGTAAAAACAATAAGGTTCTGGATTGCTGGTATCACGATAATGACGGCGGAGTTGAGCTTGCCGGCGGAGACAGACCAACTTTAACACGCAGTAACAATCTTCTCGAAAATTCTAAATTTGAGAGAAACGACAGACTTACAACATCATATTCACCTGCTATTCACTTAACACGCTGCGGTAATATCGTAAGAAACTGTGATGTTTCAAATGCTCAGCACAGCTTGATTCTTGTTGCGGGTAATTATCAGGAGATTTCTTATTGTAACATATATGACGCTTGCAAAAATGCCGACGATATGGGTGCAATATATGCAGGTCGTAATCTTACAGAACGTGGTAACAAAATATTTTTTAACTATATTCATGATATAGGAGGCGGACTCGGGATGGGCGGACAAGGTTGTCATGGTTTGTTTTGGGATGACTGGGGCTCAGCTGCCGATATTGCAGGAAATATCTTTGAAAACATACCAAAAGGTGCGGCCGTAATGCTTGCGGGAAGCTATAATGTAATGGATAATAATATTGCTATCAACTGTATGGAATCCTTCAGGCTGACACGTTCATTTAATTACGGCAATCCTGATAACTTTACCGTATACCACGAAACTACTGCACAAGTGCCCGTTAAAAGTGAGCTTTGGATGAATGCCTTCCCGGGAATTGAGAATGTAATAAATGAAAAAGGCGAACCGGACATGAATAATTACATTGTTGCAACGGATAATGTGCTCATTAACACTCCGCTTCCCACAACCTCGGAACAGGTTAAGAAAACAGCAACGCTTGAAAACAATGTAACCTTCAGCAAAGATCCCGGTTTTTACGACATGGAAAACAGAAATTATCTTCTTAATGAAGATTCAGAAGTTTTTGAAAAAATTCCTGATTTTGAACAGATTCCGTTCACAAGAATCGGTATGTATTCGGACAGAGCTATGTCAAGAATTAAGGACGCATATGTATTCTGTGTAAACAGTCCTTATGTGTACAAAAACGCTAAGCGTGTAAAGAACAGCAAAAATGAAGCAATTATTGAAAATGATACTTTGTATGTTCCCTTAAGAAGCGGTGCGGAAGCAATTGGTGCTAATGTTGATTTTAACGAAGAAACAAATGCAGTAATTGTTTCAGTTTCAGGAAAGGCAATGGAATTTGTATCAAACGGTTCACTTGACAGCGTTAAGGTTAATGGTGAAGAATACAAGCTTTCAAAGTCTGTTATCAATAAAGAATATACAAATTACATATCCCTCGAAGACCTTGTAAATATTTTCGAAAAGCATTTGGTACTTAACAATAATATCGCGGTAGTAAGTGATATTGAAAAGCTCTTTACAATGGGCGCAGATGACGGATTACTTCGTTATATAGAAGAACAGTTAACAATTTATTAATGTATTTAAATGAATCGTAAAGATTCATCTGAATAAAAAATTTATTAATGAAAGGGATGTTTTGAATCATGAAAAGTAAAAAAATCTTATCCTTGGTGTTGGTATTGTGTATGGTACTGCCAATGCTTCCGGTTTTTGCAACAGAAGCTACACAGACCGAATTAGCAGGTAATATCAGAGTAATTTACGAAAATGATTTCGAAAGCAACATTGACGGATGGACAATAGGCGAAACCAAAGCCGCAGAGGGGACTTATAATTTAAGTCACGAAACCTACGAGGATAAAGGCGTTCTCGCACTTTCTTCCACAGCAGGAATTACAAACTATTTTTGTGGGCAGCCAACTGCATTTCTCGATTTTGATGACATTGATTTCACAAGTGGAAACAAAATCGTCATTGAAATGAGCCTTAAGCAGAGTGGTAGCAATGAATTTGGTCAGGCATGGTCTTACCTTAAGTATAACAGACCAAATAAAAGTGACCTTACATATGCTAAAGCTGACGGAAGCGAATTTCATACAAAGAACATATCGGAAGATGCCGACAACTGGTGGACAATGCTTATGTTCCAATCAAATGTTAAAGAAACAACCGACGATGCAGGCGTTACTACAACATCAGGCGCAAACAAAGTTTCTTATATGTACAATAATGAGGGCGACACATCGTTGGCTACAATGTCTGATGCTGATACAAAAGCAGACTGGACAGATATAAAAATTGTTATTGATGAAGGAACAAAATACTTTAGTGTTAACGGTAAAACAGGAGATCAGGAATATTCAATAACCGATGGCTGGATTAATGCAAATGCTTACGAAATTAACAACACAAATATTGCATACGGTACTCAATTAACAGATTATGACTCACTTGACAACTTGACACTTTATTTAAGAAACTACGCACAGACTCTTTATGTTGATTCATTCAAGGTTTACGAAATAAGCCCTGTTTATGCAAGTGCAGTAATTAGTGGCGGTTCAACAGTTAAGTATGATGAAGCAGTAGAGCTTGAATTTGTAAATGTATATGCAGATGCAGATAAGACAACTGCTTCAACAATCGCTGCAGTTCCTGAAGGTGCAGTTAAAATCAACGATGTCAACGCAGTACAGAATTACGATGCAGTAAATCAGATTCTTTCAGTTATGCCCGAAAACGGTTTTGTTGAGGGAGAAACCTATACAGTTACATTAGATACAGATGTACTTGAAGAAGGCAGTATAATCTACTCGGGCACAGAAAGCTTTACGGTTCGTGCAAGAGGAGAGCGTTCTAACGGACTTGTTGTAAACGATACCTTTGAAAATGAAGCGGATAAGGATAACTGGGTTATCGGCGGTGCAAATGACGGCTACAAGGCTGTAACAGATATTGTTACCGTTGATGGCGACAACAAAGCACTTTCCGTTAAGATGGAAACCAATACAAACGCAGCAAACGGTGCAAACAAAGTTCCGAATGTTATAAGAAGCATCGGAAACGGTATTGAATTTGCTGAGGACAAAACGGTAGTTATCAAAACAAGAATGAAGGTTAAATCTTCTAAAATTGATGAAAGCGGAGCCGAGGCTTCAACTGCCTTCCATTTAAGAATGAATTCAATCGGCTACGAAACAAACGGATTTAATACAGACCAGCATGCTATAGGTTGGCTTACATATACATTGTTCCACTTAGGACAGGAAGGTATTAAGCATCCTGTAGGAGTTGGACGCTTGCTTTCTTCCACAAGCGGATGGTATTATGATGGCGGAACTATAAGCGGCACAGAAAATTCAGCAATCCTTGACAAGTGGGTTGACTATACAATAACAGTTGACGGAATAAACAATAAAACAGTTATAAATGCAGTATGCAGTGATATTTCATTAAATAAGACAACAACTACATCAACAATCGCTGTAACCCCCCGTGCACTTGCAAATGAATACGGAGAAGGTACGGATAAAACACACTTTGACGCACTCGACACATTAAGCTTTGCATTGTTTGATAATGCAAATACAGACAGCGAATTGTTAATTGACTATTTCAAGGTAGTTGAATTGGTTGGCGGCAGAATTATTAATCAGAGCGGTGCTTCTGCTATGTACAATGAGCCTCTTAAATTCACACTTGAATCAGACAAGCCGATTTCAGCAGTTTCAGAGGGAGCGGTAAAAATCGAAGGTGTTGCAGCTTCTTTCAGCTATGATGCAGAAACTCAGGAAATTACATTAACTCCCGAAACAGATTTAACAATCGGTAATTTGTATAATGTAACAATTGACAAGGATGTACTTGAAAACAACGGCGTTGGTTACAAAGGTGTTACTTCATTTGCGGTTCGTGCAAGAGATGAACGTAAAACAGGTAAGATTATTTCCGATGACTTTAATGACGGAACGACACAGGGCTGGACAGTTGGTGCTGCAAATGATGCATACAAGGCAGGCTTACAGGTTGTTGATGTTGAAGGTGAAGAAGGAAATAAAGCGCTCAAGATTTCAATGTCGGCAACTGCAAGCGGCAGCGGTAATCAGCCGAATGTTACAAGAGTTCTCGGCAACGGTATTGAATTTAAAGACAATGAATGGGTAACAATTACGGCAAGAGTTAAAAAGTCAAGTGAAGGCTTTTCTTATAAGTTAAAAGCCAACAGACCGGATACTGTTGAACAGGTTCCGTATGAATACCAATGGGCAGCATACGGTATCATGGGTAACAATACATCAGGAAAAACAGTAACTCTTACGGGTACACAGGATTTAGGTGATTACGTAGGCGGATATTCATACATGCCCGAAGACCCCGGTGCAACAACAGTTGGAACAGACTGGATTACATATACAATTGTGTTTACACCTGAAGAAGGCTTATTCTGGGTTACAGGCGTTAAAGATGACGGAACATATGTAACAACTCAGAGAGGCAGAGAAGGTGCTATGTACCTTGCAGGTACTGCTGTTGAAAAAATATACGGTGTTGCTCCTGCTGCAAAAATGAAGCTTGACTTCCTCGATACCTTAACATTTATTGCTCAGGATGGAACAACAGGCGACCTTTATATTGACTATGTTAACGTTTCTATAAATGATACAAGTGTTATCGGTAAAGCCTCTCTTACAGTAGACGGTGAAGAAATTGATGAAATCACCGCAGGTACAACAGTTAAGCCATCATTTACAATTAATCCTGAAGAGGATGTAACAGAGTATACAGTAATAAGTGCACTTTACATTGACGGTATCTTAGAAGATACACACATAAATCCTCTTACAGTAAACCAAATGGGATATGTATACACAGAAGAAGACGGATGGGTTATTCCGTCAGCACTCGAAGGCAAATACGAAATCAAGGCATTCGTTTGGAATACACTTGAGGGAATGAAGCCTGTTTCAACAGTTACAAAGGCAGAATCAGCAGCAAACGATTGACTTACTGTGTATGTTCAGGCATACAGCGGTAGTGATACCGTAGGCACAGGGGAGAAAAACTCCCCTGTAGCAACCCTTGACAAGGCGCTTGACATTGTTGCTTCCAAAAAAGCAGAGGGTTACACCGACGTAGCTAATATTATAATGGGAGAAGGATGCTACGAGGTTTCACAAGCGATTGAAGTTAACAAATCTGATGTACCGGCAGGAGGGCTTAATATTGCAGCTGCTTATGGAGAAAAACCTGTATTAAATGGCGGTGTTGAATACAATATAAGCGAAGCAATAAAAGTAGAAGAAGCGCAAACATTAGGCAGACTTCATAGTGAAAATGCTAAAAGTAATCTTTACGAACTTGATTTAACAACAAAAATTTCTTTAAACGATATTCCGTCTGTAAGCTATCCGGGTGCGTACAACTTAAATTCAATGCTTTCAAGCGTAGGACTTGAAAATCCGTCTTCTGCGACCTGTGAAGCAATTTTTGATGGTAATCTTATGACAGTGGCAAGATATCCCAATGATGGTTATGCTTATGTAGGTGAAGTTGCAGACAGTGGTATTGAAGGCAGATTTATGGAAAGTTCATTTGACGGAACTGAGAATGATTTAGATTTGTCAACGGAAAACCTCTTAAAGGGCTTTGAATTTAAACTGGATTATGAAAATCTTGGAAATTGGACAACCGCAGATCAGGCACTTATTTTCGGTTATTTTAAGCACGATTGGGCAACACAGACTGTTCCTTTAAAGGAAATTAATGTTGAAAATGGTACCCTTCGTTCAAAATATCCGAGCTATTATGGCATAAAGGAAGGAAAGAGATATTATGTCTATAACCTTCTTGAAGAAATAGATATGCCCGGAGAATATTTTATTGACAGAACAACCGGTAAAATGTATTTTTATATGCCGAATGAAGCCGATAGCGAAAGCACAATTACACTTTCAATGTTAACAGATTCTATGATTCAATTAAAATATGTAAGCAATGTAAAAGTGGACGGGCTTACATTCGAAGCATCGTTAGGTAGCGGTGTTCAGATTGGTGCATGCAGAGATACGATAGTTGAAAACTGCGAATTCAGAAATATGGCATCATCTGTAATTAATATTTATGCTAAAAATTGCATTGCCAGAAATAATTATATTCACGACACTAACGGCGGTATTGTTGTCGGCAGTGAAAGTCCCGATGATGAAAAATATTTACTGAGCGGTAATAATCTTGTTACAAATAACCATATCACAAGATTCTCACGGCTTGACAAGGTTTATGTTGAAGGAATTTATCTGATAAACGGAGTTGGCAATATAGTAACTCATAATAAAATCCATGATGGTGAACATCTTGCAATAACTTTTCACGGACAGAATCACGAAATCAGCTATAATGAGATTTATGATGTGCTTAAAGAATGTGATGATGCAGGTGCGATTTATGTAGGAAAAACATGGATTGACAGAGGAAATAAGATTACGAATAACTATTTCCACGATATCAGCTCTGATATTACGGAAACGACAAATTCCGTTGCAGGTATTTTCTTAGATGACCATTATGCCGGAGCGTATATTGAAGGAAATGTATTTGCAAATATTGCAGGACACGGTGTACGCGGCAACCAGGGACGTGAGCATTATATAGCAAACAACCTGTTTGTAGGCTGTACGCAGGGCGGCGTTTATATGAAGGATGCTTCTGGCAAGGAAGAGGATTATACGACCCAGAAAAATAAGCTTGATGCGTCATATTATCAGACTTTAGTGTGGCAGACTGCATTTCCTGCTCTTTATAACATAATGAATAATTCACCATATCATTCCGTTGATCATATTTATACGAGAAATGTTACTGTAAACTGCGCAACGGATGTCGACAATTATACATCAGCAGTTAATTCAGGTGTTTTGGTTGATGTCGGCGGCTCATATTACGATAAATTCTCTTATGATAATGCGGATATAGAAAATGGTGCTGAAGGCATTTCAAATAATAAAAAACTTGAAAGCACCGATGCAAGCTATGCATCAATCCTTGAGGGTAATTATGCAGTAAATGCTGATATGGTTAGTATAACAGGATTTAAAACGATTGATTTTGCAAATATGATAAAGTAGGAGAGTATTCTCCTACTTTATATGACGATGGAACAAACGGTTCGTCGTGAACTGCCGAACCTACAACAACGGAGGTTAATATGAAAACTAACAGAATTATTGCAATGCTTATAGCGGTATCAATGATAATATCGCTTACTGTATTGCCTGTATCGGCAGATGATACAAAATTTAAAAAATATATAATCAAAGACAGTTTCGACACTGATCTCGGCAACTGGGCTGTAGGTCAGGGCGAAGAAGCTGCTGTCAATAATATGTCTGTCGAAAGAGTTACTCTTGAAGACGGTACAACAGCACTTAAGCTTTCTCGTTTTACTACATCACCGGGTGGCTTTTCTCCGGTTGTAAATGTTTTAAGTAACCCGCTTTATTTCAATCCTGAAAACAAAGTAGTTATCAGAGGCAGAATAAAGCATATGGGTAATGGTGCTGACGATCCACTTGGAAGATTATACTTTAAAATTAACAGACCTGATGCATCAAATCAAGGAATTGGTACATCTCATTCTAACGGTAATGAACTCGGTCATGACTGGTATACAGCCTTCGATCTTGAGCCAAACGGATTTTTTAATATGAAAAGAAGTGCATGGAGTGCCAGAGATGAAGTAAAAGATGTTCTTTCAAGTGACAGCACACTTGATAAATGGATGGAATTTGAAATGGTTTTCTCGGGTGGAGAAAGTTATACAATATCAGTAACCGAAGAGGGCGGAGCAACTTATAATTCAACAGGTACTATCAGTCAGCCTGCCTTTCTTAAGAACGAGGTATATATTCCTTATACATATTATTTCTATGGTTCTGATGTTGAGCCCGTTACAGCTTTTGAAAGATTTGACAGCTTTACATTTCTTTTAAGAGATGCGGTAGACACAGCCTATATTGATTATTTTGAAGTTTATGAAGAAAAAGACTTTGTTGCAGCATCTGCAGACCTTGAAGTTAACTATATAAGAACAACAGATTCACTTACAGTTGCTTTTGCATCTAACGAGGATATTGATGCGATACCTGAAGGTGCAGTGTATATTGAAGGTGTAGAGTCAATTGTTACTTATGATAAGGCAACAAAAAAAGTAACTCTTAAGCCGAAAGCCGAGCTATCCCCTGGTGCTCATCATACAATCAAGGTAAATAGCACACTTCTTGCTCAAAAAGAGGGTATTAATTACGAGGGAGCTACTGAATTTGGTTTTGATGTTTCAAATGTTAATGTAAGTGCTCTTACTCCTGATGGAAGAGTAATTCCTGATACAACTGTTACAGCAACATATACTTATACATCACCTGTTACTGAGGGTAATCACATTTATCAGTGGCAGCAGGCTGCGACAGCTGATGGAGTGTTTACCGATATTGATGGTGCAACATCAAAAGATTTTGTTATAACAAATGAACAGGTAGGAAAGTATCTGAGATTTACTATGATACCTGTTGATGCAAACGGAACTTCAGGATTTATAACTACTTCTTCTGTTCTTGCTCCTGAAACAGCACCGGTTGCAGATAATGTTCAGATTAGTACATCAACACTTTTCTCGGGAATTTACATAAGCGCTCTTTACGATTATTCCGATGAAAACGGAGATAAAGAAGGAGAAACAGATGTAAGATGGTATACATCAGATTCTGCGGACAGCACTGAATGGAATGAGGTTAAGGTTGGAAGAACCTACTTTATTGAAAATTCAGATGCAGGTAAGTATATTAAATGCAGTGTAACTCCTATAGCTGTTTCGCAGCTTGAAACAAGAGGACAGACCGTTGAGTCTACTGTAGTAGGTCCCGTTGTTGATTTGCTTGAAACAACAAATATGTTTGAAGACCCAAGTTTTGAAATGGGAAGATGGCAGGAGCCATGGACACATTGTACAACTTATGGTTGGATTGGTCCTGATGTTCATTCAAAGGATGCATATACCGGTACATATTCAGTACATATGCCTCCCCGTGCATCTGTACATGATTACTATGGACAGTCTTTAAACTATACAAAGGGTAAAACCTATGTTTTAGGGGCGTGGGCTAAAAAATCAAACCCAAAAAATCAGGATATTACGGGTGTGTCTCTATATATGCCGTCTACAACAGCTTTTGAAGCTGCGCCATCGAATAAAAATTTGTATACACTGAATGAAAGATGGCAACATATTGTGTTTGCTACTACATGTTTAATCGGCACAAGCACTACTGCGAGCTTCGTTACATACCAGGCGTTGACCACAGGTGACGCTTACCTTGATGATTACTATTGCGGAGAGCTTCTGGTAGGAGATATTCATACCTATGATGTTGAACCTATTACTGTACCTGTTAGCGGAGAATCCAAGCTTACCATAACAAACGGGCAGGTACTTAACCAGCTTGGAACAAATCATGGTCTTGAAAAAGAAAAGCTTGTTATTTCAATTCCTGAAATTGAGGGTGTTTATCTGGATGTTGATAACAATATTGTCGTAACAGATAAAGCACATTCCTCAAAATTCACAGCAGAGCTTTATTGCGAACCTCAATATGCAGGTGCAACGCAAGCAAAATTCCAGAAATTTGTTGAAATTGAAATTAATGCACATGATGATCCTAAGCCAAAGGTTTTTGATGTCGATGCAACCGGTACTGTAACTGATGGTGCAGTATTAACCGGAACATATTCATTCTATCAGGTAAACAACGAAGCAGATGTTTCTGAAATAAGATGGATATATTCCGATTCTGAAAACGGAGTATATTATGATATTCCGGGAGCAAATTCGCTTTCTTATACTGTAGAATCACAGTATGCAGATAAGTATATCAAATTTGCTGTAACTCCTAAGTCGCAGAGCGGTTATGTTGGCGATGAAGTGCGTTCAGTATCACTTACAAAACCAAGAGTACCATTTGCAACAGATGTTAAAATTAAAGGCATAGGTATAATTGGTAATGAAATTACAGGTGAATATACCTATACTGACCCCAACAGAGATGCAGAAGGCACATCAATTTATAAATGGTATACATCAGATGAGCTTTATGGTGCTTACTCTGTTATAGAAGGACAGAACCAAAAAACACTTAAAGTAACAGAAAACCTTATAAACAAATATATTAAGTTCGGGGTAATTCCTGTATCATCTTTAGCACCTGAAACAGGTGTTGAGGTTTTAAGTGATGCTATCATAGGCCCTGTTCCACCTCAGGCTACAGATGTTTCAATTAAAAAAGAGGGTTACAGATTACAGGGTAAATACAAATACTATCATCCTAACGGAATCAAAGAAGGAGAATCTGTTTACTCCTGGCTTGTTGATGGTGTAACAGTATCAAATGAGTCTGACTATGTAATAAACTTTAATGGAACAAAGAAAGTTACATTTATGGTAACACCGGTATGTAACAATGATCCTAAATATGGTGAACCTGTTTCTGCATCAATTGTTGTAACAGGTCATGCAGAATCAACAGGAGGCAACACAACCGGCGGTGCAGGCGGTGGTTCCTACGGCGGCGGAATGTCAGGCGGTTCCGGCTCCGGGGCAGGGGTTACAAGCGTTAACGATATGAAAATTCCTGAAGTTGAAGTGCAAAAGCCACAGGAAGAGCAGAAGCCTGTTTCTGATATAACAGGACACTGGGGAGAAACATATATTAACAATATGGTGTCTCGTGGTGTTATGTCAGCCGATGAAAGTGGAAATTATAAGCCTGATGAAAATGTTTCAAGAGAGATTATGCTTACATATTTATTTAAAGCATTAGGTCTTGAAACCACAGAATATAAAAATGAGTTTACCGATGTTGAAAACGGTGAATTTGCATCAATGCTCCAGACAATGGTAGACAACGGAACTATTGCAAAGGATATCGCGTTTCGACCAAATGATACAATCTCAAGAGAAGAAATGTGTAAGATTCTTTACATTTCTCTTAAGAACGCAAACAAGCTTGCTGAAACTGATGAAATGGTAATTGAAGCATTTGCTGATTATAACAATATTTCTGAGTGGGCAAGAGTTTATGTAAACGGAATTTACGCAAATAAAATTATGGTTGGTGTATCCGACACAGAATTTGATGCTAAAGGAACAGTTACAAAAGCTCAGGCAGCTACAATGCTGACAAGAATACTTGATGTAATGGAAAAGGAGGCTGAATAATGAAAAAACTGATTAGCTTAATACTGGCACTTTCAATTATTATGTCTTCTTTTGGAGCTTTTGCAAAAGTGTACTTTCCACTTTATGACTATATGGATGATGTATTCAGATTTGATGTGGGTGATTTCGTTGCGTCAGAGTTGGAAGGTGGAGCGGCTGCAACCCCTGCAATGAAGAGAATGCAGCTTCTGGAAACCATAGGAATATGGGACGATGCTTCAAAATCGGAAAATGACCTTGTTACAATGACTGAATTTTCAATCATAATGTCAAGATTAAAGCTTGGAAAAAATAATGCACTGGAAGAGGTTTATAAGCAAAATCCGAATAATGAAAATGCAACCTACAAAAATGCATTTGCATACCTTATCGAAGTTCTTGGTTATGCACACGAATGTGCCCGTTACAACAATACTGATGAAGCAATGTTGATTGTTGCAAGTGAACTGGATCTTATTCCTGAAAATTCTGTGGACATTAATGCATATATTACCCGTGGTGAACTTTCGGCACTTATAGCTAAAGCACTTACAATTGATATATGCGTTATGGAGTATACCCCAACAGGAGATTTTAGATATGCAGTTACTGACGGAAAAACACTCCTTAGCAGTGTTCACGGTATTTTTGAAGTTACAGGTTTTGTAAATGCAATTGACGGACTTGCGGTATATGGCGGTGCTGCTTTAAAAGATGATTGTATACAGATTGACAGAAGAAATTATAATGCATCAGGTCTTGAAGTTCGTGAGTATTTCGGTACACTTGTAACTGCATATGCAATATATGATGAAGAGTTAAATGAATACACAATTATAAGTATTAATTATGCTGATGATTATAAAGCAACAGAAATTAACTTCAAGGATATTATTGATTTAAAAAACGGTATTCTATACTATCTGGATAGCGAAAACAATGAAGAGAACGTAGATATAGATTCACTTTCATATGTTACTGAAAACGGAGATACACTTAATTCAATATATGACCTTGGAGAAAATCTTAATCAGTATTTCCAAAATAATGAAGGTAAGATAATCCTTACTGCATCCGAAGAACATGGTCAGATGGATAC
Source organism: Clostridia bacterium (assembly GCA_045593265.1). Taxonomy (GTDB): domain Bacteria; phylum Bacillota; class Clostridia; order RGIG6154; family RGIG6154; genus RGIG8497. The sequence continues at coordinate 76,296 of JAZNWH010000131.1, forward strand.
TGCAATTATCTATAATTACGGATATTATGTGTCTTCATACACAGATGCGTCTCAATTTCGCTTGGGTCTTAGCTTCAGGCAAACATATAAAGGTAATGAATATATTCAGCTTGACGAAAAGGGCTTAACAAATGTGTATTTAGACGGCGTTGCAACAACCTTTACACAGATTCCCGCAGGTACAGCTTTCAGAATCTTTCAGTCAGATGATACCGGGTATACTGAAATTGTAGCAAAAACAGGTAAAATGACAGGTTCAGTTGATATTATTGATGAAGATTGTGTTGAAATTGCAGAAAAAAGATACAGACTTACAAAAACTCTTTTAAATCATATCGACTACTGTGAAAACACACCTTCCATTCCTGCTTCACAGAAAGTAAAGAACCTTGAAATCGGACTTGCTACTACATTTTATGTAATAGATGATTTAATAGTTTACTATTCATCACCAACAGAGTATAAATACGGCTATCTTAAGAATTTAAGTATGGCGAGAACAGGAATCGACCCTGACTTAACACTTAGAGTTTTATCTCAGGATGGAGAATGGTACGATTTAATAATCACAAAAAATATCATTGTTGATGGCAAAACCAATGTGTCAAAAGAAGAAATATTAGCCATAGTTAACAATAACCTTAATATTATGAACAATGTTATAAGATACAAGGCAACCGGTGAAAATGAACTTACTGAGCTTGATACAATTGAAGAATCAGCATATGAAGCTGAAATAACAGATGATGTTAAGTTTGTAGCGAACTTTAATGGTAATATGAATTGGACATATGAGTTTCTTAACGCAACCTCACTGTATTTCCTTTCTGCAAATACTGTAATATTCGTTGTTCCTGCAGGAGAAACCGACGAAAGCAAAATCAGGGTTATTAAAAATACAGCTCTGCCTTATGGTTCAGGAGATTCTTATTATGTTCCTATGAAATTCTATTCTCCGAACGATTTCAATCAGATTTCGGTTGCAGTTTGTACAAAAGCACTTGATGATATCGGCACAGGCTCCGGTTCTGAGGTATTTTATTATGTGGAAAGTATAAGAAATACTGTGATAAACCCTGATGATCAGGAGTACGGTTACAAAATAATAGGTAAAAAATTTGTCTATGTAGATTCAGGTGACAGTTCGAAAAGAATAGGATATTTGGAGGAAGCAAGCTTCACAATTCCGGAAGACGCGCTTGACACTAATGTAGTTACAGAAGATGACAGAGCATACGACATCAATAAAAAGCTTGAAATTGGTGATTTTATTCAGGCAAATGTTACAAGCGGACATGCCGCAAGATGGACAATGACTCTTAAAGGCGGTGTCGTAGGGAATCTTAGTGAACCTGGTGATGATATCAACGATTATAATAAAATTTCGGAAGGAAGAGTTTACATAAAGGGAAAGATTTCGGCAATAGATCCGGTAACACGACTTGTTGTTATTGAATCGGAAGGAGATAAACGCCCCTTCTATTTGAATGTAACAGCTGTTATTGACCCGGTAACCAAGAAAATAAAAAATGCAACTGTTGGCGACTTTGACATAGGCGATGTAATATATTCATACGCTGATGCCGGCAGAATGCGGTTTATGGTTAAAAATCCTTAAATATGTAAATATATTTTAAGAAATTTATATAGCTTTCCCCCTTTTATGCTTTATGCATAAAGAGTTTAAGCCCTGTTTGTTATAGCTAAATGTTTTCCCCTTTCCTTTTATATAAGGCGTTGTTAACAAACAGGGCACCCCTTTTTTAATGAGGTATTCAATATTTTATACCGGGAAAGATTATCGAAATTATTGGACAAAGAAAAGGAAATAATGATGAACAAAGATATTGCAAGAATTATTAGTAAGGTTATTCTTCCGGAACGAACAGTGCGTATTAAACTTTTGGGAGATTCTATTACTCATGGTGTAGGAGGAACTGGATTTGAACAGAACGGCGAAACTGTTGTTGAGGGATTTGCACGCAACAAGGATGGATACTGCTGGGCAAAACTGTTTAAAGAATATATGGAGTCCCAATATGATTGTATTGTAACAAATAATGCATGTACAGGTACAAATATAGAGTTTATAATTGACAATTTTGAACAGCTTGTCGATATAGATGATGATATTGTTATATGTACTATAGGAACCAATAACCGTCATCAGTACTTTGCTGATACTCCTAAACACACGAAGCGTGAACATATGGAAATTTTCTACGGAAATATCATTAAATTATATGATAAATTCAAAGAAATAGGGAAAGATGTAATTTTTGTTGCCAACATTCCTGCTTCGGCGTAAGAAGAAAATGACGGAGCGGATTTTTGGAGAATTTTCCATATGAACGATGTAAATGACCTTTACATGAAGGCGTCCACTGTTTGTGGCTTTCCGTTAATCAGTATGTATTCGCAGTTTTTAGAATATTGCGAGATGAAGGAAATAACTGTAGATTCACTTCTTGTTGATGGATTACATCCCAACGATAAAGGGTATGATGTTATGTTCAAACTTATATTGAAAGAACTTGGTATCGGGAAAAGGATTTGCGAAACATCGCCGAAAAGATAGGTATCTAAATGATACAGTAATTATATGCGGTACACAGCACCGCAGCGATATGAGTTCTAACGAATTCTCGATATGTTGCTGATACAACGAGAATTCATATCATATCGAGTTTGACCGAAGGGAAAACATATCGATTTTACTTGCGCCCTGAACGAAGTGAGGAAGTGCCCTTGGGGCATAAAAATATCGAGCAAACTTTAGTTTGCATATCGACAAAATTTTGTCCCTAACTTGACAAAATCAATCGCAATAACGCATAAAATGTCGAATGTGATGAACTTAAAAAATATTATAACTTATTTAATTGGAGGAACTAAAAGTGATCAAAAACTATATATTTGATTTTGGAAATGTGCTTGCAGAATTCTATCCCGAAAAGCTTACGGCACCTTATATTTTCGATAAACAAACAAAAGAGTATATAAGCAGTATTGTTTTTGATCGTCTTTATTGGGATAAGCTTGACAAGGGAACAATTACAGACGAAGAGGTAAAAAAATCAATCCGAAGCCGTGTACCTGAAGAGTTAAAAGAAATTTCGTGTACGATATACGATAATTGGATAAACAACTTAACACCGGTTCAAGGGATGCAAAAACTTATACATGATATACATAAAAGTGGTAAAAAAATGTATCTTTTATCAAATATCAGTACAAAATTTAAAGAAGGTTATTGTAATGTAGAATGGATAAATAAACTGTTTAGCTGTTTTGATGGAATGGTTTTTTCAGGAGAAATAGGTATAGTAAAGCCCAATGTGGAGATTTTTGAATATATACTTAGAAAATATAATTTAAATAGAAATGAATGTCTTTTTATAGATGACAGTGAAATAAATATTGAAGGTGCAAAAAAAGCGAATATAAATGGGTATTTATTTGACGGTAACGCAGAAACATTAAGGCAATATATTCAGTTGTAATCAACGCAGAGTGGGTATGTATCCTATGTTTTTAGGATAACTTGACACGAGCCGATACATTGCATAAACAACACATCAATATAAATTCTTGCGAGTTCTCAATATGCCTGACATTTCGATATGTTGTTCTGCGACAACGAGAATTCATACAATATTGAGTTTGAGCATAGAGAAAATATATCGAGCAAACAAAGGTTGCATATTGACAAATAACTTGCATCTAAACCTTATGCCTCACATATGTAAAATTCAAAATAACAAGTTTACAAAAGGAGGTTTTGTTATGAACTATTCAGCCAAACTAAAACATCATTATCAGCCTGCTAAAGGTTGGATAAACGATCCTAACGGTCTTGTTTATTTTAACGGATACTATCATCTGTTTTATCAGCACAGTCCTAATTTTGAGCAACCCTGGAAAGAGCCTATGCACTGGGGTCATGCAAGAACAAAGGATTTTTGTGTCTTTGAAGAGCTTGATATTGCACTCTATCCTGACAAAGCCTACGATAACGGCGGTTGCTGGTCAGGTACTGCTACAGTAAAGGATGATACACTTTACCTCATTTACACTTCAATTTATACCCCTGAAGGTACTGACGAAAAAATTCAAAAGGTTTGTGTTGCTTCATCAAAGGACGGAATTAATTTTGAAAAATACGAAGGAAATCCTGTTATTGAAACCTATCCTGAAGATGGATGTCCTGAATTCCGTGATCCTGCCGTAACATATATCGATGGTAAATATTATCTTGTAATGGCAACAGGATGCCCTGAAAAACAAGAAGCGCGCTTGCTTATTTATGAAAGCGATAATCTGACAGACTGGAAATATAATGGAATTATGCATAGCTGGGATAATTCAAAATATGCTGAATGTCCCTCTTTTATGGAAACAAAATATGGCTTTCTTCTGTCATCATCAGTTCTTGAAACATCAGGATGGCCGTTTTTTACGGTTATGTACGGAAACTTTGAAAACGGTATATATACACCTACCATTTCAGCTTGTCCCGATAAAGGACCCGACCAATATGCAGGGCAGATTTTCCTTGACCCTAAAGGACGGAGCATTTTAATTACATGGATTCCCGATTGGAGTTATAACGGTTTTGCCGAAAATGATATAGGTTGTTTGTCTGTTCCAAGAGAAGTTTTTGTAAAAGACGAAAAAGTACATTGCTATCCTATAGAGGAAGTAAGGCATCTTTTAAAGGACAGCGACCCTGCCCTGAAAAGAACAGAAGACGGATTTGTTGTTGAAAGAACAAGAAAAGAACCCTTTGTTTACAAAGGTCAGATTAACGATATAAAAGTTATACGAGATGAGTATATATTGGAAGTCTTCGTAAACGGCGGTGAAGAAACCTATTCTTTCATTCTTTGATAAAAGCATTTAAATGGTATTACATCTTTAGAGGATCTATAATAAAAAGACAAAAATATTATAATATTTTTCTGATGTATTTCAAAGATTCCACATCAAATATGATAACCTTAAATAAAGAAATGCAGATTTTTTTGATGCTTTTTTGATGATGCAGCAGACGGAATATAAAACAGCTTTCTTGTTAATTAATGAGCTTGAATCAAGAAGGTTGTTTATTGAATCAATTATATGTGATGATGGTATAAATTTGTTATTTTGGGGTAATTTTTTAGCTATTATGGTAAAGTAAGCTTTAACTATCTCAGGTGAGAATATACAAAGCATATGTTTGCTGTTATTACTGCTGAGTGAATGCAGTTGATGAGGGAATATTAATAGTGATTCGCCTTGAGTAAGGAGATATTGTTTGTTATCCACCATTATTTCCATTTCTCCTGAAAAAATTGTGATGAACTCAAATGACTGATGAAGATGAATGGGAAAAGAAAAATCTTCTCCGTATTCCTTGCAAAAATATTCAGAAAAACCGGAATGTTGAAGCTGATAGAACAAAAGACTCACTCCTTGACAAAAGACAAATTTTGTCTATAATTATATGTTTTTTTGCGAGAAACGTAAAGTCTGTAATGTTAGAATTAAATAAAAGAAATAAGAAAGAAGGGGATTTTGTGTCTTATTTTATTGGCGCTGACTTAGGAACATCAGCTTTAAAGTTGCTTCTTACAGATGAATGTAAAAATATAGTAAATACTGTAACAAAATCTTATGATGTATCCTATCCAAAATCGGGATGGAGTGAACAAAAACCAACTGATTGGAAGAAAGCTTTTATTTCCGGAATAAAGGAACTTACAGTTAACATTGATAAGTCCTTTGTAAAAGGAATTGCTGTTGCGGGACAGATGCACGGACTCGTTGTTCTTGATGATGAAGATAATGTTATAAGACCGGCGATTTTATGGAATGACGGAAGAACAGATAAGGAAACAGATTATCTTAATAATGTAATCGGAAAAGATAAACTATCTGCATTGACTGCCAATATTGCATTTGCAGGATTTACCGCACCAAAAATATTATGGCTTAAAAACAATGAACCTGAAAATTATAATAAAATTTCAAAAATAATGCTTCCTAAAGATTATATAAATTATATTTTAACAGGCGTTAATGCCACCGATTATTCAGATGCATCGGGAATGCTTTTGCTTGATGTTAAAAACAAATGCTGGTCAAAGGAAATGCTTGATATATGCGGTATAAGTGAAAAGCAGATGCCTAAGCTTTTTGAAAGCTACGAGAAAATCGGAACAATTACTCAAGAGATTGCAGAAGAACTTGGATTTAATAAAAATGTAAAAGTTGCAGCAGGTGCAGGAGATAACGCTTCTGCTGCAATAGGAACAGCAACAGTGGGTGAGGGCAACTGTAATATTTCTTTAGGAACAAGCGGAACAGTTTTTATTTCTTCAGAAAAATTCAGCGTAGATACGAATAATGCACTTCATTCTTTCTGCCATGCAGATGGCGGATACCATCTTATGGGGTGTATGCTTTCTGCGGCATCCTGTAATAAGTGGTTTTGCGATGAAGTTTTGAAAACCGATAAGTATGCTGAGGAACAGGCTGATATAACAGATGATATGCTTGGAAATAATAATGTATTTTTCCTGCCGTATCTTATGGGAGAAAGAAGTCCGATTAATGATACTAATGCCACTGGAGTGTTTATAGGATTAAGACCTAACACAACCCGAAAAGAAATGGTTTTAGCTATTTTAGAGGGTGTAGCTTTTGCTGTTCGTGACAATATTGAGATTGCGAAAAAACTTGGTATAAGTATATCAAAAAGTACGGTTTGCGGCGGCGGTGCAAAATCAAAATTGTGGATGAAAATTCTTGCTAATGTACTGGGCATAGAGCTTAACATACCTGTTGCTCAAGAAGGTCCCGGGTACGGAGGAGCGCTTCTTGCAATGGTTGCAGCCGGTGAATGTGAAAGTATTGCAGAATGTGTTATTTCTGATATAAAAGAAACAATACAGCCTACTTGTGAACTTACCAATCGTTATGAAGCTAAATACAGAAAATTTGTTAAGATGTATCCGGCTTTAAAAGAATTATATAAAGAAATAAAGGAGTAGATTTATATGAGTTATTTTGAAAATATACCGGTGATTAAATACGAGGGAAAAGACAGTAAAAAAGCACTGGCATTTAAGTATTATGATGCCGAAAAGGTAGTAATGGGTAAAAAAATGAAAGAACATCTGCCTTTTGCTATGGCATGGTGGCATAACTTATGTGCTGCGGGAACAGATATGTTTGGCAGAGATACTGCTGACAAAGCATTTGGTGCTGAAAAAGGAACAATGGAGCATGCAAAAGCAAAGGTTGATGCAGGTTTTGAATTTATGACAAAACTGGGAGTTGAATATTTTTGTTTCCATGATGTTGATTTAGTACCCGAAGCAGATGACATAAACGAAACAAATAAAAGACTTGATGAAATTACTGATTATATTTTAGTAAAGATGAAAGAAACAGGCATAAAGTGTCTTTGGGGAACTGCCAATATGTTCTCAAATCCAAGGTTTATGAATGGTGCGGGAAGCACCAACTCTGCGGAAGTGTTCTGTTTTGCGGTAGCACAGGTGAAAAAAGCACTTGAACTTACTGTGAAATTAGGCGGAAAAGGCTATGTTTTCTGGGGGGGAAGAGAAGGTTATGAAACTCTCCTTAACACAGATGTTAAATTTGAACAGGAAAATATTGCCCGTCTTATGAAAATGGCTGTTGAATACGGAAGAAAAATAGGATTTACAGGTGATTTCTATATTGAACCAAAGCCAAAGGAACCAATGAAGCACCAGTACGATTTTGATGCGGCAACTGCAATTGGATTTTTGCGTCAGCATGGTCTTGATAAAGATTTCAAAATGAACATTGAAGCAAACCACGCAACTCTTGCAGGGCATACCTTTGAGCACGAATTAAGAATTTCAGCAATTAATAATATGCTGGGCTCAATTGATGCAAATCAGGGAGATAATCTTCTCGGTTGGGATACAGACCAGTTCCCTTCAAATGTTTATTCAGCAACAATGTGTATGTACGAAGTGTTGAAAGCAGGAGGACTGACAGGCGGATTTAATTTTGATGCTAAAAACCGCAGAGCAAGCTATACATACGAAGATATGTTCCATGCGTTTATACTTGGTATGGACACATTTGCACTGGGATTAATAAAGGCTGCAGAGCTGATTGAAGATGGAAGAATTGAAGCTTTTGTAAAAGAAAAATACTCATCGTTTGAAAGTGAGCTTGGAAATAAAATTCTTTCGGGTAATACAAGTCTTGAGGAACTTTCAGATGTTGCTTTAAATCTTAAAAAGCCCGCAATGCCTGTAAGCGGAAGACAGGAATATCTTGAATCGGTCGTTAATTCAGTTTTATTTAAATAAAAAGGTGAGATAATTATGTCTAAGGTTGAAATTAGTGTTAAAAATTGCGATGGCAGCGAGTATGTGCTTTTTCCTGCCTGTGCATACAATGGAAATAAATTTAATGTTTTAAAAAGAGATTATCCTCCCATGTTTAAACCGGAAGAAGCATCAGTTGATATGGAAGTTACTATTACAGATGTTCCAAGGCTTAACAAAGACGGTTCAGGTAAAATACAGGTAACAACAGGGGATGTGTCTGTGCCTTGTGTTTGTGTGTATAACAAAAATACAAATACAGCAACCTTTGTTTACACAGTTCAGGAAATCAATGATATAAATATAGGGCTTGCTTACGAAAAGGGTAAAATCACTCTTACTTACCCTGCTTACAGAGAAGAAATATATCGTTGGCCTCATATGCATAAAAACACAGAAGAGTATAATGAGATAAATGCAGAAATACCATATAAAGTTATTGAAAAAAGCTGTAACAGTATGGAAGAGTTTTATGAAATTTATTTTCAAAATCGTAAAATAATGGGACTTGATGACAAAAGACCTGTAGTTTTATCTGATGAGGAGCAATTTGAAATACAAAAAGATAAATTCAATTCAATGAACTGGACGGGCGAATATTATGATATTGATGCATTGGGGCAGTGGCAACCAGGTTGGTGCGGTGGTGCAATTTCAAGCTATCCTCTGATGAAATTAGGGGGTGCTTTAGAAAGAGAGCGTGCAGTAAAAACATTGGAGCATTTATATAATAATCAGGCTCCAAGCGGATTATTTTACGGATTCAACAATAAAGTCAATGATGGTTTTAGAATGCCCGGAGCAGAAAAATGGGTTCATATACGAAAATCAGGGGATGCATTATATTTCTCATTCAAGCACTTTGAACTTATGGAAAATATTCCTGAAAATTTAACAAAAGGAGCAAGAAAACTTGCAGACCGATTTGTGGAGATTTGGGATAAATACGGTCAATTAGGACAGTTTTTAGATTGTGACACAGGTGATATTGCTGTTGGAAATTCAACTGCCGGGGCAATAGTTCCGGCAGCCCTTGTAAAAGCTTATGAGTTTTTCGGTGATGAAAAATATCTTGTTACAGCAAAACAAGCTGCTGAATTTATGTATAAAAGAGATGCTAAAGATGGTTATACTACAGGGGGTCCTGCAGAGATATTACAATGTCCTGACAGCGAAAGTGCGGCTGCTCTTCTTGAGAGTATGGTGCTTATTTACGAAAAAACAAAGGAAGAAAAATATCTTTCTTATTCAAAACATCTGGCTCATTTAGCAAGCAGCTGGACAGTAAGCTATAATTACAAATTTCCAAAGGAAAGTGAATTTGGTAAGCTGAATATGAAAACTGTTGGAAGTGTTTTTGCAAACACTCAGAACAAACATTCTGCACCCGGTTTTTGCACGCTTTCAGGGGTAAGCTTATATAAACTTTATAAATGGACGGAAAATGAACTTTATAAGGAGCTTTATGAAGATATAACGCTTACTGTAAGTCAGTATATGTCAACAAATGAGCGTCCTGTTTACAGTTGGGATGTGCCTAAAGACGCAAGCTTACTTAATGATGACAGCCTTCGTGTAGAAAGAGAAAAGCTTCCTTCCGGTTTTATGTGCGAAAGAGTAAATATGTCAGACTGGGAAAGCAAAAGATGTATCGGCGGAGTATTTAACGGAAGCTGTTGGTGCGAAACAACAAATCTTTTAATATTGGCAGAAAAATAACACACTATCTAACTCCTTGTAAAGCTGTGGCGAATGGTCGAGTAGTTTTCTGTATACAAATAAAAAAATATGCCATCGGCATATTTTTTTATACGCTCAAAGCATTCCATAAGTTCGATTCTTATCAAATTTTTTAGGTGGATTTTTTATATTTTGTAGTGAAATTTACATATCAATATTTTTTTAATATTGATAAAATAAGGTGAATAATGTAGGAGAAGAACTATGAAAAAATATATAAATAAAGATACTTATCAATTATATGCTAAAACTAATGAAGCCCTCATAGACGGAAAAGTAAAAGGTATAATTCTCGAATTTCCCGGTCTCGGAGGCGGCTCATGTTTGGGCGGAACTCTCGATATGGGCACATACGATGGAGATTATGCGAAAATGTGTGCATCAGAGGGAATAATTCTTGCTTATATTTTCCCAGGTCCCTGGAGCTGGATGAATAAAGGTGCGGTAAGAATTACAGATGCTGTAGTTGATGCCATAAGAGAAAAACATAATCTTGACAAAAATAAGCCAATAGGATTAAGCGGCGGCAGTATGGGCGGACTTGGTGCACTTATATATTCTGTTGAAACCAAAAATAAAATCAGTGCTGTGTGTGCAGCATGCCCCTGTGTTGATGTTTTAGATAGATTTATGTGTAAAGAAACATTTCCACGAACATTTATAAGTGCTGTTGCAGATTATGATATGTCTATGGAAAATGCGCTTAAAACAATTTCCCCAATGCACCGAATGGATGATTTTAAAAATATTCCTTACTTTATAACCAATTCCTGCGATGACGAAGTTTTCCCTGAGAAGCTTTTAGATTCTTTTGTGGAAAAGATGATTGATAAAGGACATAATGTAGAATATCGCAAAATGCCCGGCAAAAAACACGGTGAGTTTTTTCCCGAAATTAAAGACGAATTCTATGAATTTGCTATTCATAGTATTTTATATTAAAGCTTGATTAATTCTGCGAGAATTGAAAAATATTCTCGCAGATTTATTGTATAACGAAAACCACGCGATAGTTCAAGTAGTAAAATAAAAGTAGACACATGGAAAACCACCATGTATCTACTTTTTTGTTTTTGTGATAAAATAATTATGGAGGTGTTTGATTTGAAAAAAGGACAAATAAAACGAATTTGGACAAAAGAACAGAAGTTATCAATAATAAAAAGATACTACGAGGAGCACATATCCGCAGGTTCACTTGCTAAAGAATATGATGCAGATAAAGGAATGATATGTCGTTGGATAAGGAGTTACAACCAACAAGGTGAAGCCGCCTTTGATTCGAAGTCTTACAGAAAAGGTAATCTATTTTCTGCACTACATACAAGTAAATCCTTAACAGAAAACGATAGATTGCGATTGCAATTAGCAAAATTAGAGATAGAAAATGAACGATTAAAAAAAGGATACCAAGTGAAAGGAGTTGGTGCAAACAAGGTATTCGTTACTTTAAAAGATGTGAATATGAAATAATATTTTCTTTGAAAGATAAATATAGTGTGAAATTTTTATGCAAGATAATGTCGGTTAACCGTTCCGGTTATTACAAATGGTTGGCACGAAAGGATAAGCCAAATAG
>JAZNWH010000132.1:0-2955 GCA_045593265.1 Clostridia bacterium
AAATGAAATGAAACAACAAATACTAAGTAAAAAAGCTGTAGAATTACTTACAACTACAACGATGTCTGTAGAGGAAATTAGTTCTGTTCTACAATTCAGTTCATCATCTTATTTCAGAAAAATACTGAAAAAACATACAAATAAAACACCACTGCAAATACGAAAAGATGTATTATATAATAATTACAATTCTTTATGATATTTCAAACGGAATTTTAAAGGTGTCATACCTGTTACACGAGTGAAAACTTTTATAAAATAACTTGAAGATGAAAATCCGCAATTTTCAGAGGTTGCTGCCACCGAGCAACCTTTTTTTAATTGCTCTTTTGCGAAATGAATTTTGGTCATTGTAATATATTCCAATATATTCATATTACAATAATTTTTAAAATCATAAATTAACTTACTTTTACTAACATAAAAAGAATTTGCTATTTTATCTAGTAAGATGTTTATTGTAGTTATCTCTTATTAATTCAGTTACCTTGCTTATGTAATTATCATCAATTTCGGATTTTACATTTACTGAATTCTTGCATTTTTCCAAAATCAAAATTAAATATAACGATTCATATAAACTATCTGTTGCAGAAAATTGATTTTTGTTTTTTAGATTGTATAGACTTTTGGTAAGTAAACTAATTTCATCAAAATCATACCTTGTAAGAGTTTTTATATACATTTCATCAGTTAAGTAGTTAATCATACTTGTATCTTTGAGAAAATTTTCAAGAAAGATACAGTCAAACTCAATCTTATATCTCTCATATATTTGTGATTGCTGAACAAAAGGATTATGAATAGCAAAAGAAGGCATAAATACTACAAAAGGAGCCTTTACTTCAATAATTTCATTATTTACAGTATACCTTATATATCCTTTTTCTCCTATTAACATTTCATGATAAGGATGACAATGTATTCTGTTTGTATTTTCAGGACTCACAATCTTTTTCATATAATCCATATTAAAATTTTCATTATTTAGCGTTTTTTTCGGAATGTTCATATTTCCTCCAACAATTAATCAATTTTACCATTTTTGAATTATTTTAGCTTGTTTTTCACCAAAAATTATTATATTATATGTTTGTTGTTTTGTCAAACAAAGTAAAATCAAGGAGACTATAAAATGAAACAAAAAATCAAATTTGACTACAAATGGGTAATAATACTTCTAAGTGGTCTTATGGTTATGACCGTTCTTGGTTTTTGCAGCTCACCAAGAGGCATATTTATCACCCCGATTTGTGATGCACTTGGAATTAAAAGAAGTGCTTTTTCAATTAACAGCAGTTGTCGATATATCGCAACATCTGTTGTTAACATCTTCTTTGGTACCTTAATTGCTAAATTCGGTGCGAAAAAACTTATTTCTGCCGGATACATAAGCCTAATGATTTCTATGCTTCTATATGCGTATGGTCAAAATGTATTCGTTTTTTATTTTGCAGGAATGTTTCTCGGCATAGGTCTGTCATGGACCACTACTACAATGGTCGGTGCAATAGTTAACAAATGGTGCCACGAAAACAAAGGAACCATTATGGGAATTGTGCTTGCTTCAAATGGTATAGGCGCAGCCATTGCTATACAGGTTTTAAGTCCTATTATCAATTCGTCTGCCTTTGGTTACAGAAATGCATATAAGCTAATTGTCTTAATTCTTTTTATTGTCCTTGTACTTATTCTTCTCTTTTTCAAAAATTCACCAAATAAAGTTCAAGAAAATAAAACTGTAAATAATGACAAAAAAGACATATATGTAGGTTTAACTTTTAGTGAAGCAATAAAAAAACCTTATTTCTATTTAGCTTTGTTTTGTATTTTTGTTTCAGGTATGATACTTCAGAGCATAACAGGAATTTCAACTCCATTATTTAATGATGTAGGTCTTGATAAAAATTACATAGCTACAGTTTTAAGTATACATTCGGTATTTTTAACAATTGCCAAATTCAGTACAGGAGTGATTTACGACCATTTCGGACTTAAAAAAACTTCTTCATTATGTTTTATATGTGGAATTATTTCAATGGCATTACTATTAAATGTTACTTCTACAAAAGCAGGTAATGTATTCGCTATGATTTACACTATAATGGCCTCTTTTGCACTTCCCCTTGAAACAATAATGCTTCCAATTTACGCAAGAGAATTATTCGGTGAAGTGTCGTTTAACAAAATCCTTGGTATATTTGCTTCAGTAAACACAGTGGGCTATGCATTAGGAGAACCAATAGCAAATATATGTTATGATATCACAGGAAAGTATAACATAGCAATATATATAAGCTGTATTTTAATGACAATCGCCGCATTTGTTATGATGTATGTAATCAAGCAAGCAAATAAAGAAAAACAATTAAATAAAATGTTATAAACAGAAAAAGGGACTGTACGTCAGACCATTTCATCTCTTATTATAAAAAAATAAGTGCAAGTAATCAACTACATCAATAGTTAATTTACTTACACTTTTATTGTACCAGGGACTGTAAATAAACTAAGTTTTTTACAGTCCCTCAATTTTGGGGAATAGGAAAAAATGTTTCAGAACGGACGAATTAAGCCCATAGGGGTTACCCGAAGCTGTACAGCGTCAAAGCAAAAGCTGTTTTTGCTTCGTTTTGCTTATTTCGCAAAACTTAGCTCCTTGCTTTGCTTTTCCTTCTTCCCGAAAAGTAAGACTTACTTTTCGGGACTCCATAAAGTCGCACGACTTTATGGAAAGAGGAGGAACAACACAGCGAAAGCGAGCATCTAACTTTGTGAGATGCTCCATAAAAGCGGGGTTTGTTCTGACGAACAGCGAGAGGCGAAATTCGTTCGAGTAAAAATGCTTGTTTAAATAGAAAAAATCGTTTAAAAACGATTTTTTCCTTAAGTAATATATTTTTTGCCATTTAATAAGTTTAAAAATATATTAGTAATATTTATTTTAAGCATTTT
>JAZNWH010000133.1:0-3237 GCA_045593265.1 Clostridia bacterium
GCGTTAATATCCGAACCCGTTTTGGGAACGTGTTTTTACGCTACTGCATTGTTAAAATACTCGCAAATGCGTCAGCATTTACTGCGTTTTTGCCTCACATTAACGCAAAAACACAGTTCCTAAAATTCTTCGAACCTAAAGTAAGATAAAATTGTTGCTTTTTCAAGGCGGCAGGTTACAGGAATACTATCGTATTTCAAAACCGACAACGAAGAAAAACAGCTATTTTACTTGATTTAGGCGAGTTCGGATACTAACGCAACTGCTTAAGGATATAATGTTCTTTTTTGTACAGTAAGTATTAATTTCAATGTACAAAAAAACAGGCGAAATAAATCGCCCATCCCATAGCAGTATGCTGTTTCGACACCACACCATTTTCCACATCTTTGAGCCAATCGTTAAGACTTTTTGTCCATCCGTATTCTTTAATATCAGACTCTGCTTTTTCTATAGCTTGTTTGTCAGAATACTCATCATAGGAGAAAACACCGTCCTCTACCATTTTCTCAATAGTTGGAATAGCTCCATACTTTTCAATCAACTCGTTATAGTATTTAGTTGTTATTATTCCGTTATCAACATATTTTGATAATTTGCCTGCTGCACTCTTTTTACCTTTTTGTAAATCTTCTACAGTATCAATAATTTCCGTCATTATCTCTGATGGAGCTCTGTTGTCAAGTGTTTTGAGTGAGTAATTTATATCTTTATTACTATTATCAAATGAACCTATATTATCAGTTGCAGATTTTATATTTTCTGACTTGAACACTATATATTCATTAAATCCTTCTCCAAATTCATCAATTATAACTCCATCATATCTTTGATTAATCAAATATTCATAAGCTTTCCGATAACTTCCTTTGTCTTTCGCAAGTTGATAAATGTTTCCTGAGTAAGGTTTTGTAATCTTTACATAACACGCCATAGTGTTATCACCGTAAGCAGCGCTGTCTTCATAGTTTTCCGCAAAATAAAATCCGGGCAAATCATAATCTACTGTTCCGTCCCAACTTCTTGATTTCGTAATGTCGAACACAGTAAATTTATCACTCGTTGTATGATAAACAACTTTTGGTGTTCCGTCCTTATTTACAACCAAGGAACTTGGTTTAGGATTAAAATTTTTATCAACACGCTTGACAATATCAAACAAATCTGCTACACTGTATTTGTTTCCAGTTGAATTCAAGGTGGAGTAAGCACTGTTGCCCAATCCTGAACCAGCTTTCAACTGGATTATTTTATATCCATTTAGTTTATAGGCTCTCTTTAAAGTATTGTCTGAATTAGGTGTGTAAATTTCATCTACTAACAACTTAACAAGTTCTAGTCCATGTCCTGTATCCGACAAAGCATATAAGTCGTGCATCATAAACGAGTTTGGTGATTTGTCATCCACTTCAAATAAAGAAGTGTTTAGTAAAACTGCATTTTCTACAATTGCTTCAATATTATCTAAGTGATGATAACCAATGTTAGCGGCCGTGTTTTTTTGTTTTGTTGTTTCATTAAACACCTTTCCCGATATCTGTATATCCCAACCTGTGTCTTTGTTCTTTGTAATGCCTCTGCTTGCACCTTTTTGATTAGCTACCACAACAGGAGTTTTATCATTTACTCTCCAATCTCCAAAAAATGCTCTGAAGAAGGTCGATTTTACTCCAAGTTCACTATAGTATTTTCTTGCCAGATTTTCTGTTGCCTTTATGTCATTGCTATCGAAATCATTTATGGAAATTCTTCCCTTTATTTCACCAATACTCTGTACAGAACGAACATCCTGCATCGATATTTTAGTATCTTTAAGAGAAAAACTTTTTTTCTCTAAATTTCCGTCAGGTATTTGAGAATTTGCTGTTCTGTCGATTGAGGGTTTGCCTTTAGAAATTTCAGCATTTTGTATTCCTGTTCCTCTGTTTCCAACATCGACATTATCCCAAGTGTTGTGGTTTTGTCCAGATTCAAAGTTATGAATCGCCGTATCAATAGCTCCCTCATCGTCAAGGAATTTTCCTTCTTTGTTTGATTCATATGTTTTTTCATCCTCTCGTAACTGTTCATATGTCCCCGTTTTCAACTCAATAAAACCTACACCATCTTTTGTAGCTTCAATAAGAACACTTTTACTTGTGTTTGGTTTGTAAAGTATCTTTCGATCACCTATTTGCGTAGAAGAACTGTAAGCCCATTGCATACCTATAGTGTTATATTCATTATATGGTGTCTTTTTCTTCAACGAATGGCTTACAACTTCATTATACTCCTCATTTGTTTTAATTTCAAGATTTGTTGAAGATTTTGTCTCAGCACTTTGCTCATTTACTCTTTCTTGTGCAGTTTTTTCTGTTGCCTTAAAAGCTTCAGTAAAAAGTTCTCTGATATGTTCAAGCTCAGCAAGTTCTGCTTTTTTACCGTCTGACATAAAGACCTTCTTAATATCCTCGATAACTTGGGATATCCAATCGCAGAATTTCTGCCAATTATTTTTAAGTTCCTGATTTCCGCTTATTTCTGCATACCACTTGTTAAACTCTTCGATTGTATTCATTAGTGTGTTTTTATCTTTACTCAAAACTCGATATAATATAAATTTCGCCACGTTAGCGACATATCGTGTCATTTATGGCATATCGAAAATCTAGATAGATATTTATATAGATAAAAAAAGACATTTTCAACAGAGAAAAACGTCTTTTTTATGGTAAAGCCGAACCATAACATTGGCAATATGTTCTCTCACGCTCGTTTGATATATTTGCTTCGCAAATTCGATATAATCTCACTTCGTTCGATTGCGATATGATATAAATTCCTTTTCTCGTTGCTAAAGGCAACATATCGCATCCGTCAGGAATTTATATCGCTGAAAAAAGCGTACTGAAAAATTCAGTACGCTTTTTTCATGGCAAGGTAGAACAATAATGATGCATTCAATTATTGTTTTTCTTCGCCGTGTTTATTGATGAAATAAGTATTTTCTTTAATTCTACGCACTTATAAAGAATAGTCTTATCTTCATAACATCCACTCTCAATAAGCAATTCAATCCAATATTCGCTTTCAGAACATTCTTTTAAAGCAATTTGTAGTTTTGCAATGAAGTCATTTTTACCGTGCCCGTAAAATGCTTCTCTAATGTTTGCGCCAATACTCGTTCCGCTACGAATAAGTTGATTTGTAAGTACACTTTCTCGTTTTTCACTTTTCACCTTATTACAAACTTTAATT
>JAZNWH010000134.1:0-1886 GCA_045593265.1 Clostridia bacterium
TGGTATACCGAGGCGGCTAACAGAGGCAATGTGACATCAATGAGCAATTTGGGATATTGCTATTATTACGGGCGGGATATTCCTGTTGATTACGAGAAGGCATATCAGATGTATACTAAAGCTGCAATCATGGGAGATTTAGTTGCTGAATACAAGGTCGGTGATATGTTCGCGTCAGGAAAGTATGTAGCAAAAGATGATGTCTCTGCTTTTAGAATTTATTATAGTTTGTTTGAAAGAACAAAGGATGATACAGAAAATCCGTATTGTCAGGAAGTTTATTCTGGTGTTTGTTTAAGACTGGGAAGCTGTCTTCATAAAGGCAAAGGTGCAGAAATCAATCTAGAGGCGGCACAGTTCTTTCTCGATGAAGCAAAACAGCATTTTAAAGCAAGATGCGACCGTGGCGATTTTTATGCTAAAAGCGGGTTGAAACAGGCAACTGAAGAATGGATTGAGGTAACAAAAGAACTTGAAGAATAAATTGGGTGCTGATTATGATTAGTACAAGCAAAAAGATTTTAGATTTATATCAATGTGAATTTAATAGAAATGTTGAAGAAACTTTTTCGTCAATTCTTGCTGAAAGAAATGACTTGAGATTGTTTTTTGTTAATGAGAATCAAGCATTCACTGACGGGGTTAATATTGTAGTTGACCCTGCAAATGATGAATTGTTTTGCGATACAGATGCATTATGGAATACAGAGGATTACCTTGGTTTAGCACATAAAGTTTCACAGGACAAGTATACAGCTCTTCAAATGATAACAAGATGCCAGAATGTTCATGAAACCTTGCATATCATATACACAACATTTCCTCCTTATTGTATTTCAGACAGCCGAGGAAAGGATAAGTTTCGTAAAATGCTTTTATCAAGCATTTCTAACATTATTGAAGATGCTTTCATAGAAGCTGCAGGTGCAAGTGAATTTGATAATATGGACTTATTTTTGATGTTCGGAAGAGTTTCAAGACTATATTCAAATACTCCTGCAGATGGAACTATACAGAGAACTTTCAAGGAGTTTTCACCTAACCAAAATGAAAACAGCAGGAAGATTGCTTTGCTTATGGAGTACCTTAACTACTTTGTAACGAAGCTTTTATATCCTATGGTCAAGCTGGAGGAGCCAAATAGGGAATTATCCCGATACATAGAGGATACCAAACAGTATTTTGAAGAAGGAAGCGTTTGCGGGAATCCGAAAGAAAGATACGGATACACTCAAAAAATCTTTGATTCTATTGAAGAACTTATACCTGAATTTGAAAATGACGAACAATTTAAGCCGATAGATGAAATGCTGGAGAAATTACTCGGCGGTATCAAGACCCATGGAACAAAGAATTCTTCTATTACGCAGTTTGCTCATGAAGGCAAAACGGCAGTAATAACAAAACGATTATTTGACGGTAAGGACGGAAAGTATGAGCGTCCACGCCATCTTACATCTGCGTATATTAAGGCTGTTGAGGAATTTGAAAAAGATAAAGGAACTGTTGTGCTGTTATCAAATGTTGAGCCTAAAATATGGGAATATACAGGAAATGATTTAAAAGCCAGTGCAATTCATAAGAACATTAAGGTAAAAGTAACGTGGCCAAAACCCGACCTTAATATGAAAAAAGCTTACCAAAATATATACAACAAATACAAACTTAATATTAATTCCTTTAATGCAAAATTTCATCAGTTATTAAAAGGTATGGTAGAAACAAAGGAAGATAAATATGCTTTTGGAAGCGGAATAGCATCTAAAATGCTTGGCGACACGAAGAAAAGGTATTGGTACAGAAATGTACAAGGAGTCGATGTTCCGGATATTGCAATTCTGTTTTTAATAGACGGATCCGGGTCTATGGAAGGAAACCGCCGTGAC
>JAZNWH010000135.1:0-7554 GCA_045593265.1 Clostridia bacterium
CTTTCATCATTTTCCATATAGTGCTTCTGTCAAGCGGTTTTCCTGTTTTTGTAACAAACACAGCACCACTTGTTATTTTTTTGCTTTTCACGTATTCCGCGAGCATTCTGCAAAGCTCCTTGGGTAAAATCACAATTCTCATCTTACCCTTGCAGTTGATAGTTGCTTTTCTTTGTCTTATTGCCTCAACTGTTATATACTGCAGTTCCGACACTCTGATTCCGCTTGAACAGATAGTCTGCATCAGCAAATATAGTCTTTCATTGCTTTTTGTTTTTGCGGCATCAAGCAATCTTTCATATTCTGCCCTTGAAAGTTCTTTATCCTTTTGTGCAAAAATCTGTTTTTGAATTTTGAGCATTTTAACCTTCATCTCATGCCAGTTATTAAATTCAAAAAAACTGTTGAGGGAAGATAAAACAGAATTAACAGATGCAGGAGCAAATTTACCTATCAAATATTCTTTGTAATCAAGAACCTTTCTTTTGTCAAGTTCGGAACCCAAGGTCCACTCCGAGAAAGCTTTGATATCACGCATATATTTTTCTAGCGTAGCAGAAGCTTTTTCTTCATTAATTAAGTAACGTTTGAATTTTTTAATTAAATCCTGGTTTATTGTTTTAATCATTGCAACAACTTCCTTTCTATCATATTATTATTTTAACACGAACATAATAATATTCAAGAAAGTTGTCAATAATTTACTATTAAAAGTTTTAAAAAATGATAGTTGCTTTCAATAATGAAATACAACTGTCCTTTGATTAAATGACACGATACACATCAAAATGTCAAAAATGGCATAAATGTACATTGTATTGTCTTTTTATTATATCAAAAAACAATTGATTGTCAATTGCTTTTACTTATTTTATTGACGAATTTGACATTGTGTTGTACAATATAAACTAGGGAAGTGTTTTAAATGGATTTATATAAAGAGTTAATTCGCAAAAGAATAAAAGAAAAATTCGGTACTATAGAAAAATTTTCTAAACATACAAATATTCCACGCACAACGATTAATTTTATATTAAAAAACGGTGTGTCATTATCTAATTACGGTATGGTAAGTAAAATTTTAAAAGAACTTGACATTTGTTCTGTTAATGAACAACCTGTCGTCATTGATAATGAAATGCTTGATTTTATAAAACTTTATAATTCGCTGGATGATATGGGAAAACACACGATTGCTTCTGTAGCTGAAACAGAATACAGACGTGTTCATCCTGAGTTTTTAGAAGATGCTGTTATTGCTGCATATTCCGGTATTACCTCAGGCAAGCCTCTTACAAATGACGAAAAAATAATTTTAGATTTAGTTGAAAAGATAAAAAAGGACAATAATGATAAATAAACTCGCTAAGCATAAAGCTCACAAAATATTACTTAAAAACAAACTTTACTCATTGAATGATTACAAAGATTTACAGCGTATCATTGAATTAAATCAATTTACGATTATTGAGTATAAAAAATATTCAAATTCAGAATATGTATTAAAACTTATAAATAAATTAGGATTAGAAAAAGAGGTTGAATACAACGATTCTTTTTTATATGTGAAAAATAACCTTAAATTTGTATTTGTAAATTCAGATATTTCCGATGAAGACAAGGCTTCACTTTTGCGTCATGAACTCGGGCATATTTATGATCCTGATTTAAAAAACAATGAGATGGGTTATTCTAAAATTAAAAAAGAAGAATTCGCAAATGAATTCTCCTTTTTTATTAAAAATCCCGGTATCGGATTTAAACTTAAACTTCTTATAATTAAAAATTGGAAAATACTTTTAAGTACAATAGCACTGATATCCTCCGTATTGGTGTTATCTGTTATGATTAAGACCTTAACAATACAACCAATAAAATCTGTAACAAATGATATATATACATTTGATAATACATATTATGTAACATCCTCAGGCAGAAAATATCATCGAAAACATTGTATCATCATTAAATATAAAAGCAACTTGACCGAAATTGAATTAAATGATGCTGCAAATAAAGGCTACACTCCGTGTCTGATATGCAATCCGCAATAGGAGTATTTTTTCTGTTGTCTGTTTTTACATAACCTGTTCATATGATTTAAAGTTTACTTTTTTTACTTAACAATTTTGAAGTATATATTATAGTGCGGTAAGTAATTCTAAGAGTGAAAGATATACATCTTTGCTTATATCAAGCTGACAAATTTCAGATAACTTTTTATCAGTTGAAAAATTACTTGAAATTATTGCTCCGATGCTTGATTTAATATCATTTGGTACCTGCTCCATACTTTCTATAAGAGCAAAAAGTCTGTCTGAATTGTCATTTTTGCACAGAGAGAAATTATTTAGTAATATCTCTATATCGCCCGACACATTGAATATCGAAACACTTGAATTTTGAATAGTAAAGTCCTTTGCTTTGCCATTCTCTGAAACTGTTACATCGTCCAGGTTCTGTATACCGATAAATTCTATCTCGAAATTTCTGTTTTCAGGAATTTGTGAGATATCGCCTGTTGGCTTGGAAATTGTAAATTTAGGCTTATCTGACCATTTAAAGCTAAGGTTAGTAATAGCATATTTTCCGTCTTTAAAATCAAAACTTATGCCGTCATCCTCATACAGCGAAAAGCTTCCGTCATCACCTGCATAAACCTTAATTTTCATATCCTTTGGATTTTCAACATCGTTTATGTGTGAAAGCTTTGCAATCGGAATAATTCCGCCTGCCTTTACAAAAACAGGCATCTCGTATAAATCACGATATACAGTAATAGTTTTGTCGCCGCTATATTTTACATTGTTAAAGAAATCATACCATATACCTTCGGGAAGGTAAGTTTTTACACTGCCTCTTTTGGTCTCATTATCACAAGGTGATGTAATGGGCGATACAAGCATTTCAGTTCCGAAGAAAAATTCATTTTTAAAATCGTCATAGGCTTTGTAAGCATTAACTTTATAATAAAGAGGCTGAATAAGAGGTTCGCCATATTCTGCGGCACGATAATTCATGGTGTATAAATAAGGAATAAGTTCGTGTCGGAGTTTTAAAAACTTCTTCATTGAAATTTCGGAAATTTTGTTGTATTTCCAAGGCTCTTTTCCCTGAAAGAGTGAGTTGGAGCTATGCAGCCTGTTAATTGGTGAAAAAGTGCCCAGTTGATACCAGCGGGTTATCATTTCTTCATCACGATATCCGTTAAAATGTCCACCTATATCGTGGCTCCAGAAGCAATAGCCAATATTTGATGCATTTGCTGTAAAATATGGCTGAAAATCAAGAGAGTTCCAGGAAATACAGGAATCTCCGGAAAAACCTACGGGGTATCTGTGGCTGCCAGGTCCTGAGTATCTTGATAATATAAGACCTCGCGTGCCGTTTCTTTCATTATCTATATAATGAAAATGATTCAGCATCCATAAAGGATCAAGACCTTTTATCTTTGTTGTATTGCCTTGTTGCCAATCAATCCACCAAAAATCAACGCCTTCATCCTCAAGTGGATGATGAAGATGTTTAAAATAATTTTCAACAAATTTCTGATTTTCAATTTCAAAAGGAACATTTTTTTCAGTTTCGGGGTCAATGCCCATAGCCTCTGCCATATTTTTGTATGGCTTTTCGTGAGCACTTACACCTTGCTGAGGATGAAGATTAAGGCTTGTTTTAAGCCCTTCATTATGTAACGTTTTCAAAAAAGCAGTGTGGTCAGGAAAAAGCTCTTTGTTCCAGGTGTATCCTGTCCAGCCTGAGCCATATTTTTTATCAATTCGAACATAATGCCAATCCATATCAATCACAGCAACACTAAATGGAATATCCTCGTTTTTAAAACGTTTCATAAGATTTATGTATTCCTCTTGGGAATACGGATAATATCTGCTCCACCAGTTTCCCAGAGCATATCGGGGAAGAAGGGGTGGGTTTCCTGTTAAAGCATAAAAGTCCTTTAAGCAAGAAGGTGCATCAAAGATTTTTTTCGAATCACCATAACAAAAAAGATATGCATCAACTAAATTTTCGTTTCTCGGTTCAATCCAACCATCCTCGCAAATTATAAGTGATTTGCTGTCATCAAGCATTTCAATACTGCCTTTACTTACTATGCCTTTATCTAATTCACAGGCACCATCTATTCTGTCAAGAGTTCGTGCAGTGCCTCCTAAATTTGATGTTTCTTCATTATAGTGCCAAGATGTAGATTTTCCACCTGCAGAAACGGAAGAGTTTTCTCCCAGGTATCTGCATTTGAGACTATTTTGCGTAAATTCACCACCATAATATGTAAGTTCGACATCCTTGGTTTTAATAATAAGTGTATCATCAATATTTTCAACACTAAAATCAGGAACAGGAAAATTTCTGTTAATAACAGTTTGAGTAGCACGGTCTTCAAAAATTGAGTTTTCGTTATATTCAATTCTGATAAGTTTTGATGTAAGAATTGTAAAACGATATTTTTCACCACAAACAATTGCCTTTTCGTTTGCACATGGCGTTGTGTGATATCTGTATTTTTCATTTATTCGCATAAAACATTCTCCTTTCTAAAAGTTCAAAAAAAGTATAGCATTTTAAAAAAAATAATGATATAATGTTTTTGTTAAGAAATATCATATTTTTGCAATAGGAGGATTATATGATTAGAGGAATTGATGAAGGCTATTTTATAAACAAAGGCAACAAAAGCCCCATTCATTGCCTTGTGCAGACATATAATGCAGTTGGAAAACTTGCGAATATGCATTTTCATAATTATATCGAAATTTTGTATGGATTAGAAGGCTGTGCAAAAATATGGATTGATGAAAAAATATATCATCTGCAAAAAAATGATATTTGCATAATAAATCCGAGAAAATCCCATTATATTTACACAGATGACATAAACATAAAGTATTATGTAATAAAATTTTCGCCTGATTTACTTTTTCTCGGAGGCAAGATAAATGAAGAGCTTAAGTATATTTTGCCAATAATACAAAATGACGAAAAGTTGAAACCAATTTTAAAGAATACAGACTGTAAAATAAAAAAAATAGCAGAGGATATTCTTGAAGAATGGGAGTCCGAAAGGGCAGGGTATGAGTTTTTTCTGCGGGCAAATGTAATAAGATTATTTGGAGAGATAGTACGTCTTCGGGCAGATAATAATGAAATACGTAGCTTTAATCAATATGATAAAAACAGTATGATAATTATTGCATCTCTTGCTTATATTTCGGATAATTTACTTGAGATAACAGAAGAAGATGCAGCAAAATACGCTAATATGAGCTACAGTTATTTTTCAAGATGTTTTAAAAATACAATGAATAAAAACTTTTCAAAATATATTGAAGAATTAAAAATTGACGAAGCTAAAAAGAAGCTTCTTACAGAAGATAAAAGTATTACTGATATTGCGATGGAATTAGGATATAGTACAACAAGTCATTTCATATCCAATTTCAAGAAGAGTACAAATCAGACACCGTTAGCATATAAAAAGACGTATAAAATATGAAAAAAGAAGTAATGATAATTAATGATATACACCCCAAAAGTTAGACACTTTTGATATGTACCCAGCTTTCTGAACACATCATTTAATAAAGCAATTAAACATTCATGGATGTTTTTCTGTATACTGCAGGAGGCATCCATTTTGTTTTTGCTTGAATTCTTTTATTGTTGTAATAATCTATGTATTCATCTATAGCTTTTGCAAAATCTTTAGAAGAAGCAAAATCTTTTTCATGTCCAAAAAACATCTCATTTTTAAGCTGTCCAAAGAATGTCTCCATCATAATAGAGTTATCATAACAATTCCCTTTTCTTAACATGGATTATTGGTCTAAAACAAGTGTTCTTGATATGCTCAAAAATGAAGCATATACTGAAATTACAGTTTATAACAAGAGAGCACCTGAAAATAGTGGAAGAAAACACAACCCTCAAAATGAGTGGTTAGTCATACCTGATACACATACTCCAATAATATCAATGGAAGATTTCGAAAAAGTCCAAGAGATTATGGAAAAATGTAGATTATAGCAAAATAGACAGAAGTGCTATATCATCTGCAGCTCTTGCAGGTCTTGTGTTCTGCTCAAATTGTAATAATCTGTATTTATAGACATCTGGTATTTCTAACTCTGGTAAGAAAATATACTACTATCAACGTGATAGCAAAGACATGGAAAAACTGTATGTAATAGACATAACATACCTGCCTTGTTGCTTGAAAAGTTTGTTGTTTATCAGTTGCAAGAGATTTTGACAAGTGATATGTATAGGGAAAGATTTGAAGAATAGTTAAGATTGAGAATTGAAGCACTTAAAGCAAAGAAAAAAGATGTAAGCAAAATAAAAAGTGATATAAAAAAATTAAGTACTCAAAAAGAAAAATTGTTAAATCTTATGCTTGAATAAGATGATAAACTGATTGTTGATACATACAAGGACAAATTAAATACTCTCCTTTCTCAAATTTCTTTTCAAAATGAGACATTAAAAGTATATGAAAACATAGACTTTGAAAAAGAAGAAAACTTTTTGAGAGAACAACCAAAAATGAGTTATGTGCATATTACATATTGTGATTTTCAAGAGTAAGACAGAGAACAGTTGAAAATATTGTTTAATAAACTGATTGGAAAAATTACAATAGATGAGTTTTCTGTTCCTGGTGAAAAAGAAGTATGTTTGAATATTACCATTAACTTAAAAATCCCTGGTTTTGCTCCAAAGTATGCTTTACAGTTTAAGAAAGACTTAAAAAACAGAGAAAAAGAAGATAAAAAGAAAAATACGAACCTTCAAAAAAATGAAAGTTCGTATTTAGATGGCGGAGAAGGAGTGTACTTGCCAAAAGGCAATTTTATTTTTAATATAGAAGATATAAATGAATTATTGTTATTTAGAAGTATGGAAATAGAAGATTTATTATTAGAAAATAGTATTTATATTTAAAAGGTGTTTTTCTTGTTTTGTGTAATGATATATATGTAATTTATTTATACAAAAGAAAGGGTGTTTATTAAGATTTAAAAAAAGTTGCTTTAAGGCTTCTGTCGTTTCTACAAAAGAACAGATTGTTTCAAAAGAAAAAGAGGACAGAAGAATTCCATTTTTCCATACTGTAAAGTATGTTTATATATATTTTTTATTTTTGGGATTCGGTTTTGAATTCTATTGTTATTTTTAACTACTAAACAAAACCGTCAGAAGCAACTTTTCAAAAGACAGAAAATAAAAAATCTGTCTTTTTTCTTTTGTGATAAAATCGGTTAGGTTGTTAAACCTAAACGATTTTATATATACATCATTTTTAAAATAAAATGAAATAAATTATAAAAAAATAAAACAAAAAGATAAAAAATGAAATAATTCATTTTTACATATAAAATTAATTAAAAAAGGGGGTTTTTATGAATTTTTATAAATATCTTAATAAAATCAAAAATAAAGATTTTACTTTAATTGATGGAAAAAATGATTTTGCTATTAATCATTTTAGTGATAGTTTTTATTTTCTTTATTATAGAAATGATATTTGTTATT
>JAZNWH010000136.1:0-1614 GCA_045593265.1 Clostridia bacterium
GACGGTTGTATATTGTTCCACAAAACCTTGTACATCGTCGGCGATGTTTTTCGCCAACTTACGAGCCTTAGCTACTTTTTCAAAATCTAAGCCTAATTTACTCATCACGTTAATTTTATATTTGTTTATTTTTTTAATTCTTGATAGATTATTGAAGACTACAAATATAAAAAAAATCTTAATTACATGAATTAAAATGAATTTTTATAAGAAAAAGCTTCTTTCTCTTTTTTACCGCAAAAAAGAGAAACAGAAAAAGCTCGCCTTAACAATTTACAGTTTACAATGTATAATTAACAATGACTGTTGTCTGTTGACTTTTTAACGCGATTTCTCCAAGGCGGCAGGAAAAAATCCAATTTATCATATATGGTTATTGTTAAAGCATGAAGCGTTTATGAACCCTTTTTATATTATGTAAAATATTAGTATTAT
The DNA here is from genome assembly GCA_045593265.1 of Clostridia bacterium. Lineage (GTDB taxonomy): Bacteria > Bacillota > Clostridia > RGIG6154 > RGIG6154 > RGIG8497. The sequence goes on from JAZNWH010000136.1 coordinate 436, forward strand.
GCACGTTACTATTTTTATAACAATTCTCAGCCGTCATTTTGAACCCTTTGTGAGCCCTTTAAATGTGTAATAAGTTCCTTTACCTGTTACTCCATTTATCTCTAACCAGTCGCTTAATTGTGAAAGCATTCTGTATGCTGTCGCTTTACTTGTATTCAAAAGTTTTTGCACATCAGAATTTGTGATACTACCGTTTTTTACTACAAATTCAATTATAGGAAAATACTTTTCATCTATTTTTTGTGCCTTTAATTGAGATTTTATATCGGCATAATATGTAATCATTAAACCACTGATTATTTCTACAATAGGAGGAAGCATTTTGTATGATGATACTGTATCTATAATACGTTTATATCCACGTCCCCAACTTTCTATATCGCCACATCTAAACAAGACATTTGCAACAGATGGGTTGTATGGTTTTGAAGGATGTTTTTCAAATAATTTTACTGTAGTCCAATCTTCTGGCAATCTTCCAGGATTCCAAAAGACAATATGGTCAGGATATACACTGATCTGAATTGGAGTTGCATCTGCATAGTCTTTATGGGCAACTGCATTCATCAATGATTCCCGAATTGCTTCAATAGGAAATTGCGATCTTTCACGACGCGAAATACCTTCGTAAGAAATTCCATAAATCAGATATTTGGTTCTTATAAGATCTATGGTTTTTTCTATCTGTTCCATCAATGGGCCGTGGATTTCATCTTGAAACGCAAGATCTTCATTGTCTGATCTAAAGAATCCTATCTTTATGTATGCGCCTCTGACGTATTTCTCTGGTTCAGGATGAAAAAGCAATATTGCAGCTATGCTTAGGCACCCTGTTTCTTTGTCTATCAAACGCAAGTCTTCAAGTAAGATTTCCGTTGAATCATTCAAGACATTCTCATCAACACGATTACTTTTGGCAGCTTCTTTCCTAAAACGATTCAGTGCATATTCTGAAAGTTCATCGATCGACAGTCCTTTTATCGGAGTTTCATCCCAATTTTTCCCAGAACGTCGTAATATAAAACGATTCAAAGCTTCACCTTTCAACTCTTGTTTCGTACTACCAGAACGATAATGATACTGACCTTTATAATTGATTGGATTAGTGTATGGCGGAACGTTAATCTCCAAATATTCAACACCGTTATCTTCATAGATATTCACATCAACCATAATACC
>JAZNWH010000137.1:0-1518 GCA_045593265.1 Clostridia bacterium
CGAGACCGCCCTTGACATGACGTAAAATCCGTGCTATATTACAGCTAAGGCAGGAAAGCCATAATCTGGCTGTTCCTGCCCAAAATCACGAATATTTTATCATAGAAAAATTGAATTTACAGAAATTTTCTCACACTGCCACAGTCCCTCATTTTAGGGAATAGAAAAAAATGTTTCAGAACGGACAACGGTAGAATGCATCCAATCAAACTTCGTTTAAAACTTGTTTTTGGAGGCATTCCCCTTCTTTATCCTATAACTTATTATTCTTTACCTCAACCAACATTTACATTCTTTCCCTGATATCTTTTGCAATCTCTTTAACTTCAGTTAAGCTGTTTGCATTTGCTACTCTGTCAATAAATTCTTCCATAATTGACTTTTCATCTTGTGGTGGTGTAAACTTAGCCAATTCTTTTTCAACTTTCTTTTCTGTTTCAATTTCTTCAGGTGTCATTTCCCTTAATACACCATTATCCCATATTTTCATTCTTTAACCCTCCTGCCGTATACTGTGATTGATGTACCTATTGGTGCTTGTGGTATTCTGAAATGTAATGATGTTACATAGTCAACCTCTAAATCATATCCACCCTTTAAATTGATACCATATGTACTTTGATAAAATCCACTTGACATAATTGTGAGCCATTTATTTTCACATAATCTCTCACTGTATACTCTAAATGCTACACCACCATTTGGCTTAGTGTAGAATAAAACATTATCAGGATGTTTATTTACATCAGCTCTCCAATACCCATCATATATTGGTGTTTCTGCACACCATATAGTAACCATAAGAGCATCAAGTTTAAAAGTATTTCCATTATCATCTAAATTAAAAGATATTGGTATTGTGTTTCCGTCTTCATCTACTGTTGGTGTATCTTCTGTAATTTCAATAGTTTTTATAATTTCATAGTCATTTGGACGTACTTTATCAACTGCTTCTTTAATTTGTCCTGTTTTAGCTGCTGAAAGAGCAAAATCATAAATTCCAACACGAATTGACCCATTTGTTTTTAATTCTTCAAAGATTTCTTCATTTGTTGATAATGAACATTCTACTTTTTTGTCATACCTGCGAGTTACTATCAAATCAGGTAAATTATCATCAAGTATTGCTATATGTTCGCCTCCATATAATTCCATATTAAATTCATCTTCAATGTGATTCAGAATGTTTATGTTTTCATTAAACCATCCTACAAAATAAACATAATTCTTAAAATTAATACCTGTTTGCATAGTAGTGTTCAACATATACGGTGCAATCAGCTCAACAACAAATTTATCGTCTTCGGTAAAATTATTATCAGTATGTACATATCCCTCGTCCTGAACAAAATGTCCGTCATTATTTAATTCTGTAATCTTTGTAGGGACCGTTACGTCAATTGTTTTTTCTTCTGCAGGAAGCTCCTTTCCGTTTACCTTTACCTTTTCTATAACATTTACCTGAGCATTTGTTGCTATGTTTTTAAGCTTTTCTTTTTCCTCAGCTGTGTAATTGTT
>JAZNWH010000138.1:0-2639 GCA_045593265.1 Clostridia bacterium
TTTGCCTCATAGGTTTTCTTGATGATTGCGTAACCACAATTACCACATTTGATAAGACCTGCAAGCCATGTGTTTTTTGCTCTTGGATTGCGTTTAATCTGTTGTTGAGATAACGCTCTTTCACGACACGCAATCCACAATTCAGAATCGATGAAACCTTCATTAGTTGCTATAACCAACACCGTATTTGATAAATCAGTCTGTTTTCTTGTTCCCTTATCACCTGTGTATAAGTAGCAACCGTTTGTACCGATAAAATCCTCAGGAGGATTAACAATCTTTGCACCTTTTGACTTGAAAAAGTTATAGATATTCATATCAGCTTTTACATAAATCGGATTCTTAACAAAATCCTGTATTCTTGCTCGGGTTACAATTCTTTCTCTCACTGCTGCACTGTGCTTATTGCGAACAGCCTCGGCAATAGCCGAATTAGAGTTATTGACATCTGCATACATTTCGAAAATCATTTTAACCACTTCAACCTCTTCCGGAATCTGTTCATACATTCCGGTCTTGATTCCGTCTATGGTTAAATCAACTTTTCTGAAACCTACAGGTATCTTGCCACCCATATAAAAGCCTTTTTGCGAACGTGCCGCATAAGTATCACGAACACGTTGCTGAGTTGTTTCTCTTTCAAGCTGAGCAAAGGTTATGCAGATATTCAGCATTGCTCTGCCCATAGGTGTGCTTGTATCAAATCTTTCTGTTGCTGAAGAAAACTCAACTTTCATTTTACTGAAGGTATCCATCATAGTTGAAAAGTCAAGGATACTTCTGCTGATTCTGTCAAGCCTGTAAACTATTACTTTTGTAATACCTTTTCTTCCCGATTTTATATCACTCATCATTCTTTGGAACTCGGGGCGGTTGGTATTTTTACCGCTGAAACCTTTATCCGAATATACTAAATAAGCCTCACCACGCGCTTCGTACTCACACATTTCAATCTGTGATTCGATTGAGATGCTGTCTTCTTTTTCTACCGATTGACGGGCATAAATTGCTATCATAGAACTATCACCTTTCTATGACACATTAAGCCAAACACACAATACTCCAATCGGCTTTCAAAGTCCAGACTATTCTTCATCATTTCCGAATGCCTTTACCAATGAATTTTTGATTTTTATTTCAGCGATTTCTTTTTGGTCTTTGGTGAGGTTGGGGGCATACTCGTTAACTATGATTAAACAATTTCCTAATTTCAATTCAGAAGTCTTAACCAGCTTCTCGGTTATAATAGGTTTATTCATAGTGCCACCCCCTAAACTTATTTATATTATAGGGACAAGGCTTTATATTCTTTTTTGTAAACTGGCGTGACATAATGCCACTGCCCGTATTTCATATCACTATCCTTTCGTGTTTAAATTTTATTAGCATTAATATTTGATTTTTTGCATTTCAAAACGATATCACCTCCAAACTAAATCAGGAACCCTTTAAAAAGCCTTGAAGCATCAGCGTTTAACCGTATTTTCTTCAAAGAGGAGTCAATTGTCTGTTTTCAGGAGTCCACTTTTTCTAAGTCCTGCAATCCCTTACACAGTCGGCATCGCCGTCTGATGTGAAGCACAAAAGGGGAGTTAGCACCCCCTGTGCTTATTCCTGCAATAAAAATCGGACGGATTTTTATTCTGATTATGAGCAATAACAGCCTGTTGCTCGTTGTAATAATCAAGCGCATATTGGATTGGCAGTATGGTATAGAGTAATGTACCATTCCTCTTAACACCTGACTTAGTTACAATGCTCGTCTGCTCAACAGAAATCATCCGCTTTTCAACTAATGAATCAACATACTTTTTCACAGTTGTCTTACTCATTTCCAATGCCTTTCCTATTGTTTTAAAGCTTGGGTGACAAGTATGCTTTTCTCGGTCTTCTATGTACATCAGATACATATATAACGCCATTTCTGCACCGCTTAAAACCAAGCTGAATATGAGATTTGGCATAGAGAAAAAGTTTTTAATGCCTTTTATAAATGCTGTAATCACCTCCTGACATTCTGGTTTTTACTTAACTATTTTTTATACCCCTCTACTTTACAACGGACTTTTCGGGTGCAAAAAAGGAAGCTCCACTCTCCACCTTTTACAAAATTTTTACAATTCTTTCATCCCCCCCTCACTTGACAACGGACATTTTTTCACATTCTGAGCGGGTATCTAATCAAAAATTTTTAAAACCAAAAAAGAAAACAACCCAACTTACTTGCTTCAAAAAAATAAATCGGGTTGTAATTGTATTTTTTCTTATCTTTGGTTATAGCGGTTCAATTTTTAATGTATAAAACTACTGTGGAAATATCGGATATTTTATGATATACTCAACTCATAAACTTGGATTTGATGGAGATATAGATATGTTAAACGATAAAGCTTTGCTTGAATTTGTTGAACCCTATTATGCAGATAAAGATATTATGCATAATATGTGGCATATTGAACTGGTTCAAAAAATGGTTAGCAAAATTCTTTCCAATTGTAATTACACTGTTGATGAAGAATGTTTAAAATTAGCAACATACTTTCATGGCTTCATATATTCCGACGAGGGAAAAATCAAGCAGTGGATGATAGCACAGAATTATAATGAAGAAAAAATATCTAAAACAATCCAAATAGCTT
>JAZNWH010000139.1:0-5819 GCA_045593265.1 Clostridia bacterium
GTATTAGGTGCATATCCGTTTGCCTCTGTAATATACTTAATTGTCTCTCCGGTATTTGTAGGAATGTTTCCGCTATCATCCCATATTCCACCTCGAATCCATAGACCCTGTGTACCTGCTGTTACATTTACAGGGTTTGAACTGTCTGCAGTTTCAATCATAAAATTCATATTATAATCGAATTCTGTTCCAATAGCAAAACTAGGCACAGCGTTTCCATTTCTATCGTTGATCTGGAAACCAATCAACAGATTATTTCCTGTGTCTGATTTTACGTTGGTTGCTTCAATCTTTACAACGTCCTTTCCGTCTTTTTGCACGTAAGAAGTTGTGACATCAGCGACATTGTTCAAAACTGTAACCTTTAAATTAGGTTCAGTTGCGCTAAAATCACTGCCTGCTTGTGCAATAATTACTGTTTCTGTTGCTGATGATACAGCCACAAATGTGCTAGCTATCATGCATAGTGAAAGCAGTAATGCAAATAATTTTTTACATTTCATCTCCTATTTCCTCCTTTATTTTTAAGCATAGAAATGCATTGTGTGTACATTGTAACAAAAAGTGCATAAATTGTCAATATAAAAATCCCTCTTTTTTATAAACAATAACTACTTTTTTCGCAGTATTTTGCTTATAATACCGCTATCTTTAAAATAATACCTTTTTTTTCAAAATCTTTAATTTTTTAGCAAAAAAAAGCAGTGATACAAGCTCTGTATCACTGCTGGAGTTAAATTTTCTGATTTTCAGCCTTTTTTGCCACGCTTTTTTTGTATTGTGCCGGTGTTATGCCGAAATATGCAGTAAAGGTTTTGTGGAAATAAGAGTAATCACGGTATCCCACCAACCCAGACACTTCGGACACCGTAATATTCTTGCTTTCAAAAAGCTCCTTTGCCTTGTTCATTCGGATGGATTTTATATACTCGCTGAATGTAGTGCCAAGCCGACGCCTGAAAAGCATGCAAAGGTAGTTGGGATTAAAGTAGAATTTTCGTGATAAATCCTCAAGGTGCAGGGTTTTGCTGTAATTTTCGTTTATGTAGCTTATTAAGGATTCAAAGTCCCTGCCCTCTATACGCTTCGGAACCTTTCCCAGTTTCTTAAGCATAGATGCAACTCCCGCCAGAACTTCGTCCGTATTTTCTTTCTTGAACGGTGTTTTTAAGTAGTCAACGGCACCAAGTCTTATTGCCTTTCGCATATATTCATAGTCGTCATGCTCAGAAATTATCACAAAAATCACATCATCACGACCCATTTTTATCTTGATTTCTTCGATAAGCTCAAAGCCTGTCATGTTAGGCATATTTATACCTGTAAAAATTACATCCACATCGTTGGTCTTCAAGTAGAAAAGCATTTCTTTCGGGTCTGCAAAACCGCCCACCACTTCCATACCGTATTTTGCCCAATTGAAACCTGCCTCGGTACTTTTTATTTCTATTTCATCATCATTTAAAATTGCTACACGGTACATACTACTCTATCACCTCCAACGCCAATGGCATTATTATATCAAATATTGTTGAATTTTGCAAGATAAAACGATAAAAGAGCTGATTTTTACCAGCTCTTTTAGTTTACCTTAAAACAACGCTCATTACTGCAAACAAAATACCCAAAATACTGAAATTGTAAAGTGAAAACTTTTTGATATAGGAAATGGCATTTCCGCCACATCTTTTCACATATTCCCTGAAAGTTATAAGGCTGGCAAGAGATGCTATTAAAGTTCCCGCTCCACCTATATTTACAGCCACTAAGAGTTCTGGATAATTCCCTGTGAATCTTGATAAAAGAATGGCACTTGGCACATTGCTTATTACCTGACAGGACAAAACTCCGTAAAGCAAGGTATTCTTCTCTATAAGCCCGCCCAAAAACTCGTTTACCGCAGGTATTCTTGACATATTCCCTGCAAAAACGAAGAACGCAACAAAGGTCAGAAGTAGCGGGTAGTCTACCTTTTTAAGTGCAGACCTGTCAAGGATGAAAATGGCTATTGTTATTACCGCAAGACCTATGTAATACGGTACTGTTCTGAACACTACCAGTATCGCCAACAGAAAAAGCACTCCGTAAATTACCGCTCTTTTTACATTAAGCTTTATATCAAGCTCCTTTTCAAGCTTCATTTCTTTATTTGGAATCACAAAGCAACACAAGGTTATCAATACAATAGATATGACAAACGGTAAAAACATTATTTTTATAAACTCAAGATTTGCTATGTTGTAATAGGTATAAAGATACAAATTCTGCGGATTTCCGAAAGGTGTCAGCATACCGCCAAGGTTTGCCGCAATATTCTGCATTATAAAAGTGAACGCCATATATTTTTCATTGCCTGTTGATTTTAAAACATAGTATCCAAGTGGCAGAAATGTAATAAGTGCCATATCATTTGCTATTACCATTGACCCTATAAATGTTATGTATATAAGAGCAATAACTGCACTTCTTGTGGTTTTGAAATACAGCACAATTTTTTCTGATATTATTCTGAAAAACTTAATGTTTTTTAGCGCACATACGCAAGCTAATGTACAAAACAGACAGGTCAGCGTCTTTAAGTCAAAATATTCAATATACAGCCTGTCAGGAGGCACAATAAATGATGTTGCAATTGCCAGTAAAAATGCAATGCACATTACAGCATTTTTCTTTATAAATTCCATATTCTTCCCCTGTTTCTTTAAATTCACCAAGCGACATTATAACACATTATTCTGCCTGTGTCTACATTTTTTAAGGCAAAAAATATCACTTTCATTGAAATCCCTGACTTCGCTAAAGGCGTATAAAAACAAGAGGAATACTTGATATTGAGATAAAAAAAGACTACTTTTTCAAGTAGTCTTTTTTGTTACATATTTCTGAAATCCATAAAAGGATTCTGGTAGTCATACCCCGAATAATCCTTACCCTGACCGCTTATTTCAAGATACATCTGGGCAAAGGTTTGCTCAATGTATGGAGCAAGCAGGAAGTTTCCTATACAGCATGCTGTATTTGCAAGAAAAGACCAACCCAGGAATGAAAATGTCAATTTAACATATCCCCATTTATTTCCTACCATCATTTCCTTACTCTTTCCGATGGCCTTTGATCTTGGCATATTTGGATTTTCCGCCAGAATATATTCAACCATTGAATACTGAAGCTCTTTTATATATGCCGGAATCATAAATATGGCTGTTAAAATCAAAAATCCGCTCGAAATTGCCGATAGTGACATTGCAGCTGAAACTGAGTCATTTTGTACAAGCGGCAAAAGCTCAGCCATTTTTTCAGCAAGTCCGAATTTCCAGAAGCCTATTGTTATAGGGACAAGTCCTAAAAGTGACCAAAGGGTCACATACAGGTTCTTTACAAATGTTACCCATACAATATTCTTATAGTTGTTCCTGAATGGATACATAAGGTTATCAAGATTTGTTTCAAAATCCGCAGAGCGTAACATAAAATGACGAAGCCCCACCTTAAGCGGTGCTGCTACAAATATATTTATTCCAACCCCCGCCAAAAACATAATGCCAATCACTGCATAAATGGCAATAATCCTGATATCCGACATTGCCGCAAGGTTTGTGCCCTGAAGTCTTTGCACTCCAAAATTCAGCATCCCGCCTGTTACAATGCTCACGATTGCACATGCTACAACGCTCATAAAAAAAGATCTTGAAAGAACCATTTTGGCTCTTCCCTTTAAAACCTTTCTGTCAAACATATTCTTCTCCTTTTTTAAAATCAAGTTTTCTTTTACTCAATTATATCATCTTTTATTTTTTATTTCAACAATTTAGAAAAGGTTTACAGAAATTTAATATATTGATATTCAATTTTTTTTGAAATTATATATTTACTTTTCTAAAAAATAGTAGTATAATACATCTGTGCCCCATATAAAAAACAGGGGCATTTGGACTGTGAGATAAAATTACTATCACATATAGTTAGAGGAACTTAATATGAAATTAGTTGTATATTTTAACTTTATCATTTCGGTACTGTTTACCATATGCTATTTTTACCAGTTTGCGTATGTTCTGATTGGTTTAGTAAAAAAACCAAAGTCTCTTGAGGCTAAAGAACAACACAAATATGCCGTGGTTATTTCAGCACGAAATGAAGCGAACATGATTGGCAACCTGATTGATAGCATAAAGAACCAGAACTATCCGTCTGAACTTATCGACATTTTAGTTGTTGCTGATAATTGTACCGATAATACGGCAGAAGTGGCAAGACTTCATGGTGCACATGTTTTTGAGCGTTTCAACGATCAGCTTATTGGAAAAGGTTATGCACTTGACTGGCTGTTTAAACAGGTGAAAGCTGACATGCCGGACAATGGATATGAAGCATATATTGTCTTTGATGCGGACAACATTGTTGATCCTAATTTTATACTTGAAATGAATAAGGCTTTTGATAATGGCTATCGTATTATCACAAGCTACAGAAACTCCAAAAACTATGGTGAAAACTGGATTTCAGCCGGCTATTCCCTATGGTTCTTAAGAGAAGCAAAATTCCTTAACAACTCAAGAATGATGCTTGGAACAAGCTGTGCTATATCCGGAACAGGCTTTTTAATAAGTTCTGAAATTATTAACAAGAACAATGGTTGGATTCACCACCTTTTAACAGAAGATATTGAATTTACTGTTGATAATGTTATTAAAGGCGAAACAATCGGTTATTGTGACAAAGCCGTTCTTTATGACGAACAGCCTGCTAAGTTCTATCAATCATATATCCAGAGACTTCGATGGTCAAAAGGCTTTTATCAGGTTTTTGGAAAGTATGGTGCAAAGCTCTTTTGCGGAATGCTTAAAGGAAGCTTCTCATGCTATGATATGCTTATGACAATTTCGCCTGCAATGCTTCTGACTCTTGCAAGTACAGTAATAAACCTTGTTGCCATCGTTATTGGTATAATAGGCGATCCTGAACATCTTCCGATGTTGTTCAAGGCATTGGGGCAGACATTGTTTGGCTTCTACTCAATGTTCTTCTTCCTTGGCGTTATTACCAGCATTACCGAACGCAAACATATTCGTTGCTCAACACTAAAAATAATCGGTTATACATTTACATTCCCGTTATTCATGTTGACTTATGTGCCAATTTCAGTGATTGCACTATTTAAGAAAGTTAAGTGGGAACCGATAAAACACTCTGTGTCTATGTCAGTTTATGATATTTGCCAGACTGATGACATTGAGGTTTCTAAATCAATAAATACCTGAAAAGGAGAGAGTTAATGAACTCTCTCCTCTTTTTGTACAAAAAATTCACCTTATTTTAAGGTGAATTCTTTTTTCATATATATGTGCGGAACTCCTGTTTCAAGATAATAGTCACCTATTGTCATAAACCCCTGCTTTTTATAAAATCCCACGGCTGTTTCTACCGCACTAAGTTCAATTCCTGAATATCCTTTTTCCTTTGCATATTCTGTAAGCTTTTCCATAAGGATTTTTCCATAGCCGTTCTTTCTTTGGCTCTTTTCTACCGCAAATCTTCCCATATGTAAAAGGTCGCCGTTTTCATTCACGCGTAGACAGGCTATAATTTTCTCTCCCTCCCAGAGAGTAAAGTGTAAGAACTCGTTGTCCTTTCCGTCAAACTCAAGTTCCTCAGGAACACCTCGTTCCACCACAAATGTGTCATATCTTAGCCTTTTAATTTCGTCATTTGTATCTGTCAAAATTTTAAATTCCATATTTCTCCTATGCCTTTTCATCAAATCTGATAAGCGTTATATAATCAGCATTATTTTTCTTAATGGCTTCATCTATCCTGTC